>NZ_JBCEXH010000007.1 GCF_038751955.1 Methanocalculus natronophilus
ATTGGGTTTTCAACTCTCAAGTGATCGTTGTTGGTTGGGTTAATCGAAAAGCTCTTGTAATTGTTGGAGCAGCAGCTGTCGTATCTCCTCTGCACGGGATGAATCCTTCGACTCGCAATACATCCTGATAAACGGCTCAGTCCCCGATGGGCGGATGAGCGCCCATGCATCATTCCACCGGATATGTATTCCATCAATCTCGTTTATTGTCTGGTGGGAGCAGATCGATCTCGCTTTTTCCAGCAGGGCATCTGCGTTTTCTGAATGGATCTTGTCTTTCAGCATGGTGTATGAGGGGATGAGTGTAGCAAGACTGGAGAGTTTCTGTCCCGATTCTGCCATATACGCTGCCATTGCAGCTGCTGTCATCCCCCCGTCACGGCAGAACTGGTGTTTTGGAAAGATAAGGCCGCCGTTTCCTTCCCCTCCAAATGCAACATCATGGCCCTCCTCAAGAAGTTTCAGCATGGTTCTTGCGACATAGATGCTCCCAACCCGGGTATACATCGTTCTGCATCCATGCTTTTCTCCCACCTCCCGGATCAGATCAGACGTGCTGATGGGAGTGACAATTATTCCGGGGTTTCTGCTGCATACGGACTCTGCGAGAAGTGCAAAGGCTGTATTTTCATTCAAAAACAAACCGTTTTCATCGACAAAGACCGCACGGTCGGCGTCGCCGTCATGAGCAACCCCAACATCAGCACCTGTTGCCAGCACTGTTTCGGAGAGGAGAGCGAGGCCTTCAGGGTCCGGCTCAGGCAGCCTTCCCGGGAAATTACCGTCGAACCGGCCGTTGATGGTATGCACAGTGCACCCCATCCGCCTGAGGATTGCGGGTGTCGTCGCAGCAGCAGGTCCTGATCCAGGATCGACAACGACTGTTAATCCCCGACAGCAGTTCTCAGGGAAACGGGAGATGATTGCATGTATGTACTCTTCAAGCCGATGGCTCTCGTTACTCAGTGAACCGACGTTTCTCCAGTCTTGTATGGGTACCTCGCCTGAGAAGAGAGATGCTTCCAGCTGGATGGTCCGGTCATCATCCATCTCGGTACCATCTGCCTCAATGACTTTGACCCCGTTGTACTCGGGCGGGTTATGCGAGGCGGTGATCATCGCCCCTCCATCATAATACTCCCTGACAAGGTACTGGAGCGCAGGTGTTGGAAGAATGCCGAGATCGACAACATCACATCCAGTTGCCAGAAGGCCGGCCTTCATGGCTGAGGCAAGGGCTTCCCCTGAGGTTCTGGTATCTCTCCCAAGGGCTATCTTCCCCTTTAGCATTGTTCCAAGTGAGAGGCCGATCTTCATCACCAGTTCCGGGTTCATATCCTCTCCTATAATGCCACGGACGCCGTTTGTCCCGAAGAGTACCTTTTCTGCCTTTCTCTCATTCGTCAGTTGTGTCATCTTCTCTCTCCTCTTCTGTGTTGTCTGTGTCAGTTGGTTCAGCCTGTATGCCGGCCTGGTTGTCTGGCTCCCGGGCAGACTGGCCGGAGCGTTCCCTGAGCAGGACATTGGCCGAGTCGCCGAGTTTCTTCATGATCTCTGTGATGCGGTCTTCGATCTCGATCTCCTCATCTATCTCGATGGAGGTTGCCTCCACCTCAAGGAGAAACCTTGCAATCTCACTTGATTCAAACAGGATGTCGTCAAGTTCATCGAGGGTAAAAAACCCGCACATTGCACCATAAAAGAATGTTGCCCCGGATTTCCTGACTTTTCGCTTAAATGAGGTGCGGGCCTGGTTGACTGCCTGTGGTGAATAGGGCTCCTGCATGAAAGGAACGAGTTTTGGGAGGTTCTCCCCGATGAATGTCATCTCCGCACCGGCTGTTGTTTTAAAGTCCGAGCAGAGGCGGGCTATTGCCCATTCACGTGCAGTCACATAGGTGTGCTTCCTGAGAAACTGGTTTACTTTCCGGTACGTTGCGCCGTCAACTTTCCTGAATTTCCGGTATTTGGAGATCTCTTCACTCCTGTCATCCTGGTTATCGGCCCATGCATCACTCGGATCATTCATTTCAGGTACCTCGTATTCTCTTCAACGGGCTTGAAGGTTATGAGTCGTTATTGGAAGGGTTCTTGTTTGGGTGCGTTTGGGTGATTTTTGGGTGTTTGAGGATTCAGTACCCGGGGTCAGGATCCGGGGTACTGAGGACCTGGTTTTCACCACTTTAACATATAGCATCATATGGTTTATAGATGCCGATCTTTCATGACTTCTGAAAACGATTAAATGAATTTTATGATTTTTCTATACCTGAAACTCTCTTTTCCGGGATCTTTGGAGGTGCTATGTGGGGTGAGTGAGTGAGTGAGTGAGTGAGTATGCTGCTCCGGAGGGGGCCGGCCGCTCTTTTTCCATGAAGGGGAAAGGGAAGAAGAGGAAGAGAAAGGGGAAGATGAGAAGGATGAAGAGGAGGGAGAGGGGATGAAAGAGGGAGAGGGCCCAATGGTACATCGGAGCGGGGCTACTCCGTATTTGCGTGCCAGAAAACCCTCCTACCGGCCCTACCTCGCCCGCAGGTGCTTCGCAAGGGGGGTTCGAGCTTGGATGATGGCGTGCAGATAATCACGATCACCTCCTTTTGAAGCATCTATGCCATGCGGGAACGGGGCTGGTGGGGCAATGACTGATCATCATTGCCGTTAGTGGCCTGGTCATCTGCTGAGCTTCTGCTGAGGTATTGCTGTTGAATGGGGGTTGTGCCGGGTGTGGCAGCAGGTAGGGGGACCTGGTGCAGAGTGGCTGGTTGCCAGTACTCTCATTTTGATCCCTGGGTCGGCAACCCGGGTAGGGGGGTGGCTGGTTTGTCCAGTTTGCGAGCATGAAGATAAGGAACTATGGAAGGGGAAGAGAGAGTGAGGAAGGGAGTTAGGGCGTGATGGAGTAAGAGAGTGAGAGAGTGAGAGAGAATGAAAGGTAGCGAACCTTCCCGCCTCCTCTCCTCCGTCTTTACCTCGGCCGGGATTATTTGGCAGGGTCTTGAATCAATCGTGGATGATCAACCCGATGACTGTGGATGAGCAATCTGATCACAAGCCTGGGTGGCGGGCCTGGAAATTTCCCATCAATTTATTGGCGATTTAAAGGATTTTTTTCAAGCTTTATGATGTATTGCATGAGAATGTCAAAAAAGATCGATTATATGGCGAATATGAAGTTTCTTTATATAGGAGTTGCAACCGGAGTCTGCAAACCCGTCAGGTGATGGTTGGCTGAGCCGGTTACTTGGAGTTCAGGAGGTTGCTGGTGGTTCAGGGGAATTGCTGGTGAGCTTTTGTGATATGTGGGGGCAGGGGGGTAGCGGTTGCCTGCCTGGGTGAGGGGGCAGCAGGTATTCCTGTTGGCAGATCGTGATCGCTCGTATCCATGATCTCTTGTTTCATGATCTCTAGCATGCCTCGGTCGCAGAATGTGACTGTCTATTGGATGCTGAGATGGGATCCATGTATGATCTATTCATGATCTACTCATGATCCACGTATGATCCGACAATTCTCAAAAAAAGCACATTTGACCTTATTTCATCTATTGGGTGTCAATATGTGCTTAAAATGAGTCCGCTGAAAACTGCTATTTTTTGCGCAGAATGGTTATTCTGCGAAATTGCCCGCAACAGATCCCATTCGCTACCTCATCAGCCAAATCAGTTGCCTGGTGAACCGGGGGCGACTCATGCACAACCCGTCCTTGACTCCTCCATCTCCTCCATCTCCATCTCCATTCCTCTTCCTCTACCTGCCATGTATGATCAAACCAGGCCTTATGGTGTATCATTGATGTATTATTGATTTCTGATTGATATCCATTGATGTAGGTCAGAGAAAGGTCTTATGAATTATTTTGACTTTGGCTATACAAATGCGGCAAGTGAAGGATTCAATAACAAGATTGTCAATGTGATCAAACGGGCTGCATTTGGCTTCAGGGACCTGGATTACTTCATTTTGAAAATACGACGGAGCTGTAAGTTCAAAAAGTTTGTTTAAGAACAGAACAGAGCAAGGCATCTCCTGGCCATAGAGAGATGGTAAGATATGCCTTGATAGAGCAGAGCCGGTCACCGAACATCCTCCGGGGGGGCACTGCCATCCCCCCTTCGGAGTTCGGCGAAGGCGACCTATCGGTCACCAAGCGGGGCTGACCGCCCCGCTAGTAAGGATAGATGGCGCTTCGCGCCCCAACTCCTGTTACTGGGTCTCTCTCCCCTCTCAACTACAGTTTCTCATTCACTGTCGCTAGCGTAGAAAGGGATCTACAGTGAGGATGACACCAGAATATCCAGTTGATATTTGCTCAGGGATCAGGGAAGTTGGCGATCAGAAATTTGGAGAAGAGTCAAAAAATATTTCTTACTGGTCGCATATATTCGGATTATTCTGTTCGGAATTATACGAAATATGTGCTCTATAAACCATATGATGCTATATGTAAACTGGCTGAAGAATCATGACTTATTGACCTTATCTGGTCAACCTAATCGGGAGCGCCTGCTGGTACTCTTCCTCCTCCTCCTCCTCCGCTTCCTCTTCCTCCTGCCCCCCTGCTCCCTGCCTGATGTGTGTGGGGCACATTCTGCGCAATCTTCTTAAACCTGCATTCCTATCATACTACTATAATGCCCGCCCGCAAACGATCCTTCTCCCTCTGGATTCCGAGATACCTGAATCATCTGAAGATGAGGAACTACTCGGTGAAGACAATCGATACCTATGGCCGGGTACTCCTCGATTTCTCAACCTATTGTGCAGAGGTGCAGGGACTGGGCGATCCTGCTGTTGATACGGATGGGTATGATATCACTCAGTTCCTGGCAGAATCATCTGGTACACGAAGTCTCTCGGCAACCACCATGAACCGGTATATCTCAACACTCAACTCGTTCTACCGGTTTCTGGTTGGCCAGCAGGTTCTTCCAGCAAATCCGGTCCTCGGGGTGGACAGGCCAAAGATAAAGGGCCGGGAGCTATTGTACCTGAAACATGCCGATGTCGTCTCTCTCCTGGATGCAATCGAAAATACACGGGATCGTCTGATCATCCGGACAATCTATGCAACCGGTGTCCGTGTCTCGGAACTCTGCGGGATTTCGGTGAAAGATATAGATTTCCAGGAACAGACAATTCGGATTCAGGGCAAAGGTGACAAGATACGCACGGTCTTCATTGATGAGGAGACGCTTTCTGAGATCAGATCCTATCTTGGATCCAGAAAAAACGGCCCTCTTTTTACCGGCCATAATGGATCTCCACTCTCGCCACGCACCATTCAGCATATATTCAGGAAATACGCACCCTCAGGGATAACGCCACATAAAATCAGGCATAGTTATGCGAGCGAACTCTACAGGCGTTCACGAAACCTCAGGGTGGTGCAGGAGAATCTCGGCCACTCCTCGATAAAGACAACCGAGGTCTATCTGCATACAGATCTTGAGGAGCGCCGCCGTGTGTACCAGGATCACTTCCCGCTTTCAGGGAATCACGAGTCTGGGAATGCCAGGTGAGTCTTAAAAAAAAGGGCTCTGGTATTTGCGTGTCAGAAGCCCCCACCGCCCGCTTTCCCGTCCGCAAATGCTTCGCAAGGGAGTTTGAGCCGGATTGCCGCAGATGCTGGCGCGGGAGGGGCGGGAATGCTTCCGTCTGGCTTTCAGAGGAGATACGCCCCGATTCCTTTGGAATCGCCTTTCAGGTTGCTCTGATGAGCACGGATAGATCTGCTCTGCCAGCCTGCCTCTTTCGCCGGACCCCGCCCCCCTATACCCGCGCCGCACCTGCTTCACTCATTCCTGATTATTTTGGTTGCTACATCGGGATCTCTACTCGGGATCTTCTCCCAGGTTCCGAAAAATTCAGGAAAAACACGGGTGATCAGAATTCTGGAGAAGAGTAAAAAAAAAGATCCTCGTATCAAGCGTTTTTTATCGTGATCTGAGCTGGCCGCCTTTTGCGATACTCTCAAGCGGAAGCTCCTGGAAGAGCACGATGACTGCTGCCGGATCAACACCAAAGCTCTCGGCAATGGATTGTGTACATTCTGATGCAACTCTCTGTTTCTGTTCAACCGTCTTTCCTTCTGCCATTTGTATGGTTATAACAGGCATATCTATACAAGAGGCGTTCGTTCATAAAACCGTTTTCTGCCCGGGGCTGAAAACCCGGGTTTTCCTGGATAATCCAATATCCGGATAGAAAAGGGCTGCCACCAGGCCGGAACAGGAAGGGTTTTGTGGTAATTTACCATTTTTTGCTTGATTTTCCTTCTGAAACCCACTTGAATGTGGCTGATTGAATAAAGATGCCAAATAAGGCGAGGAGTAGGCCGATAATTGTAAAGATAATAATCGTGTGCACTCCTCCATCTGCTGCGATTGGAAAATCAGGGATGTTACTGATGGAGAGCAGGTAGCTGCTGGCTCCATACACAATTGTTCCAATCGCGCCAATAAAGAATGGCACTATCACGATTTTACCCAGGTGCTCGGGCTCATGCAGGATGCTGTCGATGATCTTGCCAGCCATGGCAACCAGTCCACCCCCGACGAACCACCAGACGGATCCGTAGATAAAGGCTGCGACAAAAAGGAGGATGCCAGCATCTTCTGGGTAATAGACGAGCAGGCTTGTCAGCCCCAGGATCACGCCAACAATTGTGATCAGCGCTGCTGAGATATAAGCGACAAAACTGAAACTTCCTTTCTCAAAAGAATGTTGCAGGCCCGAGAAGAGATAGCCGAAAAACTCGTCTATGCCAAAGCCCTTGAAGAGGAGATAAATGCCGACTGCGCCAACGACGATGAATGTTGCAAGATCCGGCCTGCCCCAGAGATATGCCGCAGAATAGAGGAGCATGGCAAGGCCAACAGGAACCAGCACCACACGGGCGATCTTGGGATCATCAAGGAGTTTTTTGATGATGTAGTATGTCCCTTCAAGATTTGGCATCTGGGCGACGATCACACGCCTGACACTCTCGACTGGGATTTTGGACTGGATAATCGGGAGGATATAATCATCCTCTGCACCATCTGAAACGAGAATGCATGAAGCTGCATCTGTCTGACCAATAATCTGCGAGAGGGCTTCCGCAATCCGGCGGTCGCCTTCTAGCATATTCATGTGATTGCCGCCAATAACTGCAACCACCACATCCTCGCCTTTTGCTGCAAGCTCGTCATATGTTTTGACAGCCTGGAATATGGCATTCACATCGGAATCTTCAGGATCAGCAAGGCCCAGTTTTGTTGCAGCCTGCAGGACTGCCTCTCTTCCGATAACCGGGCTCTCGACTCCCGCTTTATATCCAATATCGTCATCGCGATCGACACTGAGGATGAGTGTTCTCCTCTTCTGCATCACAGATCACATGTACGTATTAGGATAATAATGTTGTTTTGTCAAACCGGGTTTGATTCACGAAAAAAACCTCTGTTTCATAATCACTCTGCAGCAATGGAGTGAGAATAAAAAACGGGTGGCCTGATAATCCAGATGAATCACGGTGCAGCCTGCAGCTGCTTCACGTCAAATATATACGTCCAATTGGCGTAATTGTGGCAAAAAGGCCTTAAAAAAAATTAAATGAGTTTGGATCTCTGAAGAAGGAGGAGGTCGTCAGTTGTGAGTTTCTCGCCGCTCTTGAAGGAGTTAAAGATCTTCTCAGCTTCCATTCTGACCGTCTTATTCTCTTTGACCGCTTTGACCTTCTTGGTCTTCGTCCTCATGCCGCTGATGACCTTATCGTAGTCACGGAGCTCTTTCTGGCATTCGATGAAGGCCTTGTGCTCTGCATCCGCTGCTTCCTGGGCCTCAACAAATGCACGGTGTTTTGCATCTGCCTCTTCCCGTGACTTATCGGCTTTGCGGTAGCAGTCCACCATCAGGTCATGGTGGGTCTGGGCAAGCTCTGCACTCTCTGTCACTTTCAGATGAAGATCGGATGCCTCTTTCCGGAGATCGCGGGCATCCTGGAGTTTGGCGCGGATCTCTTTGTTCTGTTCGAGCTCGGCTTCCTGCTCCCGGACCTGGCCCTTCATCTGTTTGATCTTCTCAACGAGTTCCCGCTCCTTATCGGAACTCATCGCCTCGGTCTGCTGTTTGAACTCAAGAAATTCAATCTGACGCTGGATATCCTTGACCTGGCCCTTTTTGATGTTGCCATGCTCTTTTTTATACTCTTCGAGCTCCTCAAAGAGCTGGTTGGCCTTCTCATTCAGGACGTTCCTTTTATCCTTCAGATCAGAGACATCCTTGTTGTTTGAATCCCGAAGCTCTTTGTGGTTCTGAGCTTCTTCGACAAACTGGCGCGTCTGATTGTTCAACTCATTCCGCTCGCGTGCGCATTTGCTTGCAAGTGCATTGAGTTCATTTCTGCGGTTCTTGTGCTGTTCAGATTCAGCAAGTATGGTCTTCCTCTTGTCAACGAGATCGTTCAACATGCTCAACAATCCTCAAATATCGATACAATTGCCTCTGGACGGAGGAATGGATCACGAACACCCATTATTGCCGGATCGCCTGCTAGAGCAGATCTCAGCAGGGAAAAAACAGGCAGCAACTCACCTGAGTGCTGATACGCGTAAACCATTCTGTTCAACCTCCGATGCGAAAAGCCGTGAAACACGTCTATCTGGTAGCGGATGGTGATGCCGGAACCAGAGGCAATGATACGACTTTCTATAAGTAAAGGTTAAGACTGCTATTAAAACTATCGTATCTCAGGAAATGGATGCGATTTACGTGGCAAAGAACCTGAAAAGGAAAGAAAAAATGGTTTTGTATTACATCACCCAGTCAAGGAGGCTTCCTGACCGCGAGTCAGCGACACCACGTCCGGCACTCCGGGCAGGAGTGGCTGCTTCCGGCTGCCTGAGGCTGGTTGACTGAACCGAGAAGCTTGGATGTCCTCCTAATATCTGCGGGCTCTGGACGCCTGTCATGATCGCCATCACACGCACTTTCCCTTCATAGTCGTTCCTGACGCGCGCGCCCCAGATGACGTCTGCATGTGGATCGAGTTCATAGGTAAGCTGGCTGGCAATTTCTTCTGCATCATGCAGCGTCAGATCGTTTCCTCCGGTGATGTGGATGAGACATCCGGTTGCTCCGCGGTAGTCGATATCAAGAAGCGGGTGGTCGAGACATTCGCGGACGACACTCTCTGCCTTGTTCTGCTGCTTACTCTCTCCAACGAGCATCACGGCAAGTCCTCCCTTGCTCATTGTTGCCCGGACATCGGCATAGTCGATATTGATGAGGGAGGGTTCTGTGATCGTCTCGCTGATTCCTTTCACGGTTTCAGAGATAAGCTGGTCCATGACAGAGAATGCCTGGCCAAGCGGCAGGTTCGGGACAAAGTTTTTCAGCCTGTTGTTGTCGAGAACGATGACCGAATCTGCAGCATTCCGGATGGATTCAAGGCCTTCCTCTGCCTTGAGCATACGCGCCTTTTCAACCTGGAACGGATAGCTTACCATTGCAACAACGATAGCTCCCTGCTCTTTTGCAATCTGTGATACAACAGGTGCAGATCCGGTTCCGGTTCCGCCGCCCATGCCTGCGGTCACGAAGACAAGATCTGCAGATTCAAGCAGGCCTTCAAGTGTTGGCCTGGCCATCTCGGCAGCACGTCTGCCCACATCCGGGAAACCGCCTGCGCCAAGGCCTTTTGTCAATGACTTTCCAATCAGGACGCGTTTGTCAGACTGGACCATGTCAAGGTGCTGCTTGTCAGTGTTGATTGCAATCGTTTCAGCACCTGCAACCTGCATGTGGTGAAGGCGGTTTACCGTGTTGTTCCCCGCGCCACCACACCCGATGATGACAATACGTGGATTGCCCAGCACTTCGTCGTCATCAATAATCGATGACTTCATCCGTTCTTTATCAAGTTCTGCATGTTTTAGAGCTTCATTAATAATTGTCTGCATTGTACAACCCCTCTTTACAATTGTAATGACGTGACCTGATCGCTCTCCCGCATTACCCGATCTCCATGCTTTGAGAGGAGTTCCCGTACTGCATAGCGTACTGCTTCGGAAACTGTTGGGAACTCTCCTGCCGCAACCAGTTTATCCAGCATCTCGATCTGTTGTCTGGGCAATCGAATAGTGATCCTGTCCATTTTTCACTCCTGTCAGACACTTGTCACATTTTTATATGCCATCTGTCTGACACCAAGCGCACAATCGTCTGATCTTAGTAATCAGATGTTTGTAGATGCACTCCTATACTATATATAGGTTTCGAAATACTCTGTCTGACCTCAAAAGAGACGTATTCAGAACGCTTTTATCCCAAACAATACAAAATAAATTGAGTATGCGCTATCCAGTTTTCTCTGTCAGCCACACCTCTTCTGCCGGGTGGTATCCCGCATGACACTTCGTCACCCCCCAGGGAGACAGACTCATGGCGGATTTATCAGAAGGCTCCGTTCCAGGGGAGAACATACAGAAATAACCGACTTCAGCGCAAGCTTAAATCCCTTCCCCCCACAATGTGACTGGAATCCTCTGTCATGTGATATCAGTGATTATCCGGATGATACCTACACACTACTCAAAGAGACGATCGGCAGGGCGTATTCCCGGGATCCATCCGAGATCGCAGTCGGCAATGGGTCAGTTGAGCTGATCAGGGTGTATGCCCAGGTCATGCTTGGCCCGGGAAAAACGGCATTCATAGAGCAGCCGACATTTGGTGAGTATATCCAGTCAGTCATCCTCGCGGGAGGATCTGTTACTGACAACCCCTCTGGTGAGGCATCTGTCAGATACCTCTGCAATCCAAACAACCCAACAGGACTTTTGAAGAAGAAAGAAGAGATCATGGCAGTCCTCTCTGAATGCAACAGTACAGGCTCTGCTCTCTTCCTGGATGAAGCATTCATCGATCTCTCTGATCCTGACCAGAGCCTGGCAAAAACCCGGGACCCGGATCTCTTTGTCCTCCAGTCGCTGACAAAATCATTTGCTGTACCCGGAATCCGGTTTGGCTTTGGTTTTGGGGATCCGCTTTTAATTGATGCCATCGAGAAGACCCGCCCACCATGGACTGTCAACCGGTATGCCGAGACGTTTGCCATTGAAGCTCTCTCTCACCTTCCGGAACTTGGGGAATCAAGAAGAAAAATTGCAGCTGAGCGGGAGTACCTTGCCGACTCTCTCCAATCACTTGGGTATTCCCCCCATCCCTCCCACACAAACTATATTCTTGTTGATACCGGAAAAGACGCAGGCGATCTCACAGAGAGGCTGTTGTCAATGGGTGTTCTTGTGCGCGACTGTACATCATTTGGACTTGTGGAGACCATCCGTGTTGCTGTCAGAACGCGGGAGGAGAACCGGATTCTTATTGAGGCACTGGCTGCATGCGCGTATTGATTATGGCAGGCGGGGAAGGATCCCGCCTGAATATGGGAGAGAAGCCGCTCGTCCGAATCGCGGATAAACCAATGATAAGCTGGGTTATCGATGCCTATATCGGGGCTGGGTGTGACCCGGTCGTTATAACCTCACGGAAGACCCCGTATACACAAAACTGGTGCAGGGCAAACAGTATCCCGTTTGTCTCCACCCATGGCAGGGGCTATCTTGAGGATCTCTCTCTGGCTGTTCTGACCCTGGAAGAGACAGGCCCGTTCTTCACTTCCGTTTCTGACATACCATGCCTTCGTGCCGATACGATATGCGCGATCCGGGATGCCTATCAACAATCAGGGAAGGAAGCCTGCTCTACGTGGATTCCAGTAGTGCTCTGTCAGAGATTTGGGACAGAACCGCGCTACCAGGATGATATTGATGGTATACCAGCCAGCCCTGCCGGGATCAATATACTGCATGGCTCCTGTATGGGCAGTGAACAGGATGAATTGAAGCTTCTCCTCCAGGAACAGGGGCTTGTCTTTAATGTGAATACCCAGTCCGAACTGGCACTCATCGAAGAACACTTCCATTCGGTTATGAACGAGCATCCATCTGCATCACCGTTTTCATAAAAAACTATAATCGGATTGGATAGTCAGAATACATATATCGAACTCTGCTGAATAGTTAGGTATGGACCATTTGCGGGAGATGGAGCTCGAGGGCCATATCATTGACTCCGGCATCATGACACGGGTATTTGACCGTGTTATGGATATGGGCGGGGATTTTGAGATTATTACCTTTGAAGTTGGGAAAAGAAAAGCTGATACCAGTTATGCCCGTCTGGAGATCTCAGCAGCAACCGAGGAGAAACTTGACCAGATCGCCAGTGAACTGCACCGCTAT
Organism: Methanocalculus natronophilus; assembly: GCF_038751955.1. Lineage (NCBI taxonomy): Archaea > Methanobacteriati > Methanobacteriota > Methanomicrobia > Methanomicrobiales > Methanocalculaceae > Methanocalculus > Methanocalculus natronophilus. The sequence continues at coordinate 12,288 of NZ_JBCEXH010000007.1, forward strand.
GGTGCACGGCTGATTGAGGCAGACACCATACGGCTTGTGGCAGCAGAAGCCGATCGTGTGGTTCCAAAGGGGTTTTACTCAACGACCAATCATCCGACCTCTCTCTGGTATAATGATGAATGGATCCCTGTTGAGAATATCGAGATGGACTGCATTCTTGTTGTAGATCCAGCAACACAGCGGGCATTCTGCACGCCCCTCTCAAAACTGCGGAGAGGCGACTGTGTTGTTATCGGGGAGAAAGGTGTCAGGGTCGTCTACCCGGAGCGCCCGCGCGAAACCGGTATGTTTGAGTTCATGCATGGCCAGGTTTCATCAGAGCGCCCCAGTGAAACCATTGTCAAAAAGATCGCAGATGAGCTTCTCAAGGTGAAGGAGAAGGGCCTGAAGGTTGCACTTGTCGGAGGCCCTGCCATTGTTCATACGGGAGCAGGCGAGGCTCTTGCAGCCCTGATCCGTGAAGGATATATTGACGTACTCTTCAGTGGCAACGCCCTTGCCACCCATGATATCGAATATAACCTCTTTGGCACGTCACTTGGCATGGATCTCAAGACAGGGGATCTCATCACGGGAGGCCATAAACACCATATTTATGCGATAAGTGAAGTGATGCGTGCCGGATCGATACCAGAAGCGGTTGAGCATGGCATCATCACTGGCGGCATCATGTATGAATGTGTCCGGTCAGGGATTCCGTATGTGCTTGCCGGCTCAATCCGGGACGACGGGCCCCTGCCTGATGTGATCACCGATGTGGTACAGGCGCAGGACGCGATGAGGGAGCATATCGGTGAATGCGGAATGGTGCTCATGATCGGCACCCTTCTCCATTCCGTTGCTGTCGGCAACAGCCTCCCGTCCTATGTGAAGACGATCTGTGTCGATATCAATCCCGCATCAGTGACAAAACTGATGGATCGGGGTACAACCCAGGCGATTGGTGTGGTTTCAGATGCTGGATCCTTTATTCCTGCCCTCCACAGGGCACTGAACCAGAGTCGGGAATAGGCGGGACGGGCTACCGGGTGAGTGGCATACACCAGGGCTTTTCATGCAGAAGGACATATTCCCACTCCTCCCTGCACCTGCATTCTTTTTCAAAGACCTGCTGCAGAAGACGCCGGTCAAAGCTAAGGGAATAGTCGTCAAGTGCTTTTTTGATATCATAATCACAGGTTCCGCAATTATGCGGCCCGCGTATAAAACCGCCACCGACGGGATCGCAGCTGACCCGTTCATCAGACTGGAGGAGAACCATAAGTGCGCTCCAGAGGTACGGGGGGCGGTATGCCCCTCTCTTCCAGTAATACTCAAGTTCAGTTCTCTTCTGAACAGTACAGAGATTCATTGAAATGAGGTCGCTATAGGGCGCGCAATCTGCAATAGATCTCTTCATGTCGTTGACTGCCTCCTGTTCGGTGAGGAAGAGCGGTTTCATCATCAGGTAGGACTTGACGCCAACACCATGGTCATGTGCAACAGTGGATGCCCTGATAAAGTCTGCAAAAGAGAAGCCTTTCTCAATAGACTTCTCACGTATCCGGTCATCTGACGTCTCCAGCCCCATTGCGACATAGAGCGGCATCTGGTGATCTCCTGTATCAATGAGATCAGAGAACCTGCTGATCTCATCGCTGGTGACATACTCCGGACGGGTTTCGGCGATAACAATCTTTCCTTTCATCAGGCTTCCAAGACGGTCCCGAACTGCTGAGGGCACCTCAACGCTGTCAAAGAAACTGCCGGATGTGAAGATTTTTACAATATCGTACTCTTCAGATCGATACTCCTCCTCAACCCATTGTACCTGGGCAAGCATCTTCCGTGTGAGCTCATCCTTGTCTATGGCATGGTATCGTTCAAACCGGTACCCGCACATCCTGCACCGGTTATAGCGGCAACCGCCTGATTTCAGGATGATAGTCAGGCTTTTTCCAATGTCGCTTCCAATTCTGTCCTTCCCCATCCATGCGGCGAGGGGTTTTTCAACTGCCCGGGATACCATTAAAACCATATACTGATGATATCTCGATCATGAAAAAGGTCGCACTGATAGTACTACTGCTCTTCTTCTTCTCTGTGGCCACAGCAGAAGCGTACTCGTTCCAGTTCCTGGGAGCACCACGGGATACGGGGAGCCTGACAGGGAATGTTGGTGATCCGCTTCTGATCGAGGCGAGATCGCCAAACATCCCTTCTGGTATCACCATGACTCTGCGGGTCACCGGTCCTTCACGCTATCATTATACCGCACAGATGGTTGTTCAGGATGAAGGGTATTTCAGTCACCAGTTTGAGACGCTCGGCCTGCAAGAGGGAAGATACCGGTTTGAGGTACATAGTTCGCCGGATTATCCACTCGGTGGTATGAGAAACTGGTTTGAGCTCAGCCTCGTGGACAGATCCCTCTTTCTCAGGATGCTCTCTCCTCTGCAGCAGGAGTATGATGGCTGGCTCTCGGTTAACGGGATGATTGATGAACACGGGGCTGCCGGTGTTGAACTGACAGTTACTGGCCCGTCAGGCAACTACTTCGGCCCGCGCTATATCGCAACCGATCCCATGGGCCGCTTCTACCAGTCGGTGCAGATTGACCGGGCCGGCACATATACTGCCACCATCGCTGATAGAAGAGGGACTATAGGGATCGTCACATTTAACGTATTCCATGAAGAGAAAACACCAGTCCCAACTCCCATATCGCCGCCATCAGAGGCGGTCAAGTCCGCATCCGCGTATGCGTCGCGTGATAGCCCTGCGCATTTTGTTGTCCAGACGGGAACGGGTCCTGTTACCCTCAGCACCTCGGTGGGTATAGACTGGGTGCTTGAGTATATCGATGAATCAGGTACATTGCATGTTGTTCATGAGGCTGGATCAGACAAAGCCGAGCGGGTGACATTCACCGGGAGTGGTGGACGGGTCTATGTGCGGGCATATCCGGATGGTACAGACGAGGGAAGATTCCATCTCTATGGGCAGAACGTCGTCTCATTAACCTCCAGCACCGCCCCGGCAGATCGGTTCCCGGAACTCCGGCCGCCTGAACATACTCCTGCTGAAGAATCTCCCGCGCCCGTGCTCCTCCCTCTTCTTGCACTGGCTGTATTGATCGGATTTCGGGCATCCCGCCCATAATCTCTTATTTGTCCAGAACCAATACATAGAAGGGCCGGGGTAGTCTAGTCCGGAAAGGCGGTGGCCTTGAAAGCCACTGGTGTCTCACCTCGGGAGTTCAAATCTCCCCCCCGGCGCTCTGAATTCTTTTCAAAACAGATATTCTGGATCCTTTTGGTCATGGAATAAAAAAGTGAAGTAGTTCTGTTGTTTGCTTACCGGTTCGCCTTCGTCTCTTCTTCTGCCTTGAGCAGGTCAATTAAGGGCGTCTCCCGTCTCCCCGGGACAACCCGGCGGATAAACTCCTCGATCCTCACCCGTTCGCTGATATCGCGGATGGCAAGCACCGCCCCATAGATTGTATCCTCATCGTCATGGATTCGGGCGGCAGTGTACTCCACATATCGTCTTGTTCCATCTTTTGCCACAAGAACAAGCTTATCTTCAGATGTTATCGTATCCTCGGTCAAAAGTGCATTCTCTATAGGATCGGCAGCTTCAGTGCTGGTATCCTCTGACTCTATTGCAAGAATCCGTGAAGCCGGCTGCATGATCGCCTCTTCTGCGGCAACCCCGGTCAGCTCTTCTGCAACCGGGTTCATGAATTTCACCCGCCCCGCAGTGTCGGTTGCGATGATTCCCTCTCCAATGCTATTGATCATCGTCTGGATCCAGCGATCACTTTCACGGATTTTCTTCTCCATTGCGGCTTTATGAAGCGCGATCTCAATGACACTGATCACATTCGGCTCTTCAAACGGCTTCAGGATATATCCATATGGCTCGGTCAGTTTTGCCCGATCAATGGTGCTCCTGTCAGCATATGCGGTCAGATAGACGATCGGAATCCCCATCTCTTCCTTAATGATGCCTGAAGCGGTGATGCCGTCCATCTCACCTTTCAGCACGATATCCATAATAATGATATCGGGTTTGTGCTGCCGTATCTTTTCAATTGCCTCTTCAGCGTAGCTCGAGATGCCCAGGACGCTATAGCCTCGTGACTGCAGGCGTCTCTGTAAGTCCATGGCAACGATCGATTCATCCTCTACAATCCATACCCGGGGTTCTGCCATCTGCCTGTTCCTCCACGTAAATGATAGTAGTGATCTGCAGGTTATATATAATATACCGGGTTCTTGCGGAAGCGTAGCCGGGAAACTCCGGATATGGTCTCTCTCAAAAACCAGAGAGCAGCTTCTGCATCTTCTCTCAGAAATTGGGCTATCGTCTCCCACTTTGGAGGGGTGTCCGGATGAAGCCAGGCACCCAGGCACCATTCGTACTCTTTATCAGATCAGGATGCCTAAAAAGATCCTGAGGAATGATTCATGTGTATCGCAGTACCTGCAGAGGTAATTGAGATCAGAGACGGCAACATCGGTCTTGTCGACTTTGGTGATCTCCAGCATGAAGTCAGGCTCGATCTCGTTGATGTAAAAGTCGGGGAATTCGTCCTTGTCCATGTTGGATTTGCCATACAGCGACTTTCCCGTGAAGAAGGGCTTGAGACCCGCGAGCTGTTCCGGCAGGTCTATGAGGCCATGGGATCCTGATGCATGAATATAGCATAGCATACGATATTTACGCAACAGCCCGAAGAACTGCCCTTGATCATAATGCAACAGCAGTACATACAATCAATGTGACATTTGGGGAACTGGCCATGGTCAATCCCGAGCAGGTCTCATTTCTCTTTTCTGCCATAGCAGAAGATGATGAGATCATGAGCGGTGCGACGCTTGTCTGTGAGACAGAGCCCCCCAGCACAACCTGTTCATGCGGGTATGCCGGAACTGAGATTTATGTCTGCCCGGATTGTGGAAAGCTCCCGTCGCTTGTCTCTGGAAAAGAGATAGTCGTAAAGAACATAGAGATAGATTCTGGTGAATAATGAACGTTAATCTGATGCATGGTGCCGGTGGAGAGGTGATGGGCGAACTCCTCCGCACCCTCACTGCTTTTTCCCATACCAATGCTGGCGGAATCGGGCTAGAGAGCCTGGATGACGGGGCGGCTATCCCGTTTGATGATCGGTATATTGTGTTTACGACTGATTCTCATGTTGTACGGCCGCTCTTTTTTCCTGGAGGGGATATCGGGAGGATATCTGTTTGCGGAACAGTCAATGATCTCTCGGTGATGGGTGCACGCACCATTGCCCTTTCATCTGCCATGGTGATTGAAGAGGGTTTCCCAATTGCGGATCTCGAGAGGATCGTCTGTTCAATGGATGAGGCACTTGGCGAGGCGAAGACAAGCATCGTGACTGGAGATACCAAGGTTGTTGAACGGGGTTCACTTGACGGGATCATCATCAATACTTCAGGCATCGGGATCTGTGACCGGCCCATCCGCGATTCCGGACTGCAGGAAGGGGATGCAATCATCGTCTCGGGAACACTTGGTGATCATGGGATCTCACTCCTCTCATTCCGGGAGGGCTTCGATCTCGGGGAGACACTGAGATCTGATTGTGCACCAATCTGGCCAATTGTCGATCTCGCACTGAATGCAGGCGATGTCCATGCGATGAAAGATCCGACACGTGGCGGATTTGCCGCTGCAATCAATGAGATGGCAAAAAAAAGTGGGCTTGGTATCATTCTTGAAGAAGAGCAGGTGCCGGTTGCAACAAGTATCAGATCCGCAGGCGAGATCCTTGGGATCGATCCCCTGATGGTTGCAAACGAGGGGAAAGTCGTGATGGGAGTTTCAGCAGATGATGCAGATGCCATCCTCTCAGCCATCCGGACTCATCCTCTTGGTCGAAACGCAGCCATCATCGGGGAGGTTGTCTCAGGTTCCCGTGTGGTGATGCAGACCTCAATCGGCGGCGAGCGGTTTATCGAACCGCCGCTTGGAGATCCGGTGCCAAGGGTATGTTAGATCTCGTCCTCAAAAACACCACGCTCCCGGATGGAAGGGTGGCAGATCTTTCGTTTTCTGAGGGGAAGCTCACGCATATCGGATCTGCTGGAGCAGCTTCAGAGGAGATTGACTGCCGCGGTCTCCTCTGTATCCCTGCAGCCTGTGACATGCATGTTCATATGCGCGGAGGCAGCCAGTCTGCCAAGGAGACCTGGCGAACAGGTACCATGGCAGCACTGGCAGGCGGTGTCACGATGGTTGTGGATCAACCAAATACGATCCCGCCGCTTCTGACAGAGACTCTCTATCACGACCGGATTCTTGAGGCAAAAGCCGGGTCACTCTGCTCGTTTGGTATAAATGGCGGGGTCTCGCCGGGTGCTGATCTGCATGCTCTCTTCAGGGCAGGCGCACTCGCATTTGGGGAGATTTTTGCCGCACCATCAAGTTATGGAGAGGCACTGACCGATCACCAGCTGCGCGATGCCCTCTTTGCGATCAATTCACTTGGCGGGCTCGCAACCATTCACGCAGAAGAGGTTTTGGAAGGGATTCCAGAGACACTTGGCGCCCATCACCGGATCCGATCCCCGGATGGCGAGGTGCGATCACTGGACGCTATTTCGGACTGCCTTCCCCCGGGTATGAAACCGCATATCTGCCATCTCAGCTCTCCTGACTCGCTTGCATCTGCTCCGGGCTCAAAAGAAGTTACCCCGCACCATCTCTTCCTCTCAATTGAGCGTTTTTCACCTGATGATACACATGCCCGTGTCAACCCGCCGCTCCGTCCCGAATCAATCAGGCGCAGGCTCTATGCCGCATGGGATCAGATCGATGTCATCGCATCAGATCATGCCCCCCATACCATCTCTGATAAGGCAGTTCCTTTTGCCGATGCCCCATCCGGCCTCCCCGGTGTTGAGACGATGCTCCCGCTCCTGATGAATGAGGTGGCAGAAAAAAGGCTTTCGCTTGCATCTGTTATTGAGAAGACTGCGATCAGTCCCTGCAGGATACTTGGGATACAACCTGCCGGGTTTACTAGGGATACTCGTGCTGACTTTGCTCTCTATGCAATGAAACCAGAAACAATTGAGGGTGAGCTGCTCCACTCACGCTGCGGATGGACACCATATGAGGGGATGCCTGGTGTTTTTCCAACCCTTGTCATCCAGGAAGGAGCGGTATCGTATTCCGGCGGTGAATTTACCGGCACATCCGGCAGATGGGTTCCGGGAAGGGGTTATCATGGTCTACAACATATAGACTAACGTGCCAATACATGCGCTTTCATAGGTCCCCGGGTGATCCATATGACGTATGTCATTGAGATGAGCCACGGGACAACCCGTCAGCGCGACAGGCACCGCCCGGTGAAGGGTTTGATATGGGAGGGACGGCAAAAGCCACCTGTGACCGGTATCAGTTATCACCGGGCGACATTCTGTTTCCCAATACATGCCTTCCTTTAAAGATGCAATCAGCCAAACCGCAGATGGGATTGAGATCGCAGTTGAGGTGATCCCCGGATCCCGGATGCAGAAATTCCCAACAGGCTATAATGCATGGCGGAACACGATAGGCATCTCTGTTACCGCACCCCCTGCCGGTGGGCGTGCCAATGCCATGGTCATATCCCTTGTAGCCGATGTGCTGGGCATCCCCCGATCAATGGTCAGAATTGTATCCGGCCATCAGGCACGGCGAAAAACAATTGGGATCACCGGAACCGATCTGGATGATGTTTTACCACTCCTCGGGTTTGCACCTGATAATTCCGATATAACCTGATAATCTGCTTTTTTCAGGCAATTGTATTCATGGGTTTATTTAAATAATCGAAACTCTCTATATAGGTTTACCTATGATCAGGCGTAGTATGCATTGCATGATCGATGGGGGTGCGTTTCCATGTATTCACCAGATACAACGAAGTATCTTATTCATATTCATCTCGAGACCGAGGGGGTGGTCGAAAAACCCGATGTAGTCGGTGCCATTTTTGGCCAGACAGAAGGGTTGCTCGGCGAAGATCTTGATCTCCGTGATCTCCAGAGGACTGGAAGGGTTGGACGAATTGATGTCCAGATCATAAGCAGGCGCGGCGAAACAACCGGTGAGATCTTCATATCATCTTCACTGGACCGTGCAGAGACTGCTATTCTGGCAGCTTCTCTTGAGACGATCGACCGGGTTGGTCCCTGTGTTGCCCATGTCAATGTGGAGTGTATAGAGGATATCCGGGTTGCCAAACGGAAGAAGATCATTGAGCGGGCAAAGGAACTCCTTCTTGATGTCTTTGAGGAGGATAGTATCGATTCATCCAATCTTCTTGATGAAGTGCGTGAATCGATCCGGATAGAGAAGGTCAGGACAATTGGGGAAGAGCGGATACCGGCAGGTCCAAATGTCGAAGAATCAGATGCGATCATCATCGTTGAAGGGAGGGCTGATGTGCTCAACCTGCTTCGGTATGGGATCAAAAACAGCGTTGCTGTTGAGGGGACCAATGTCCCCGGAATCATCATCGGCCTCTGTGAAAAGAAGACTACCACGGTCTTTCTTGACGGTGATCGCGGGGGGGAGCTTATCCTGCGTGAAATCCTTCAGATAGCTGATGTGGATTTTGTTGCGTATCCTCCACGGGGAAAGAGTGTGGAGGATCTCAGCAGAAAAGAGATCGTCAAAGCGCTCAGGAACAAAGTTCCGGTCGAGTATGTGCGCGATCAATTTGAGAAAGAGCTCCAGAAAACCGGTCAGTCGCCTGTTCCTGAACCAGCTCCCGCTTCAATTCTTCCTGAACCATATGAGAACGGGGAGGGTGATGATGGAATGAAAGCAGACTCTTTTGATATCCCTCCTGTTGAGTCAATTGGCGACAATGGTGCTGATACCGCGCTTGGAAAGCACCTGAAGGCTCTCCGTGGTAGCGGGCAGGGACGGTTTCTTTCACCTGATCTCCAGACAATACGCGACTTTCCTCCCGAGGAGTTTATAAGCCTCCTTGATGAGCTTGGATCTGAGAGTGCCGGTGTCATCATCGATATGGGTGTGGATCAGAAGATTCTTGATCACTGCTCAGATAAGGGGCTTGAATTTATTGCTGCACGTGATTTTTCAAAGATCGTAAAACGGCCAACAGATCTGCGCATGGTGAATATGTAGTCGTTAATAAACCTTTCTTTTTTAATCCATATCCTTTTATTCCCTGAACTCACCATCGTACTTGCCGGTGATGGTATATGCATAAAGATGAGTTGATCGCACTTCATCAGAGGTTGGCAGACATTAAGGATTATTTTGAGGATCGGGGATCAGAGATCACATTTCCCCAGTATCATGCGTTGAAGATCAACCCCTCTCAGGTCCATAAAAGCAAACTTGAACATAAATATGCGATTTTTATTCTTGCAACCGAACTTGCAAACGCGATGAAGGATGTAGAGTTTGCTTCTTCAGGGAGAATATCGTCAAGAATGAAGGAGCTTGCTGAGAAGACCCTGAAAGAGATTGAATGCACACAATGAGCTTTTTTTAAACAACAGAACGTTTTCCCCCGTTTCTTGCAGGCAGGGTTTCCCGGGCAGTCAATTGCCTCTTCACCTGCTCATTTTCTACGAAGATTCACTGATGAGATAGTCTGCAAGCAGATCAGGGATTGGTGCTGACATGCAGTGCCAGTTTGGTGTGCCGTTTACTTCAAGCACCGTGTATCCGTCATCTGTTTTGAGCAGATCAACACCACAATAGTCTATTCCAATCGCCCGTGCTGCATCCTCTGCTATCCGTCGCATGGCAGGATCGATCTCAACAGGCGTGCCGATCCCACCCTGGTGAATGTTATGGGTCAGGTGGGGAGACTGGCGATAGATCGCTCCGACTGCCTTGTTCCCGATGACAAAGATACGGAAATCACGGTCGTTTCTGATATATTCCTGGACATAGTATGGCGGCCCGGCCAGATCCTGTACATCTGAAAAGAGAAAGATTCCTTCGCCGTCAAATCCATAGACTGGTTTATACACAGCTTTCTGGTGTTTTTTGAGGAAGAGATCGACCTCACTCCGGGAGCCGGTAAACAGGGTCTCTGGTGTTGGTACGCCATGATGCACAAGGAGTGCAGAGGTCAGTGTCTTGCTGGCACAGGTTACTATCGCCTCGGGTGTATTAACCAGCCTGTTTTTGAGGGACAATGCCTTGAGCAGCTCAAACTCAATTCCATCCTGACGTATCCCGCAGACCCAGATCAGATCATTTTCAAGTTTCATATCAAAGGGATTCAGCGTGGAGAGCTCCAGGACTGAATATTCTGCACCCTTCTGCTCAAGCGCTCTCATCACCATCAGCGTGGAATTGTCATCAGGCGTATCAGTGGGTTTTGGAATGATCCGGATCATACTGTATTGACCTCTTTTTCAGTCTGCTGCCTGCTCACTATCTGTTGTGAGCGCATGCTTCTTCCAGACCTCTTCACGCCAGATGTTTCCACTGTTGTATGCGCAGAAGGGTATAATGCGCCCATCCGGAGTGGCATAGTGGATGCAGCATCTCCGCACCCGGTCAAGATCATAGTTATAATTATCCATGAAGTGCATTGTTCCAACAAACAGTGCATTCCAGTGGAATTCGCGGAGCGCATCAAAATTCTGGTGGATGAGTGCGTTTGCGATCAGTCCGTGGAAATCGATTTTATATGCATTATTCTGTTTCAGGGTATTCCTGAGATTGTTGACTCCTTCAAGCAGAGTCCTGTATTTATTGAGTGTTCCACCCTTCCTGAGCCCGGTTGCAACAGAATCTATCGATCTGAAGAACTGTTCCACATCAACGAGTCGGTTTACCGGGACAAGTCCTTTCTCTGTGACAAAAATGTAGGTTGCAGCGCCGCAGTGCGGGTGGGCGGTAAACTGTATCTGGGGTTTCCCGGTATATGACTCAACAAGATCAATGATTGGTCCGACACAGGGGATCGGGTAGAAATCATCTGATTTCAGGATGCCTGCAGTCTGATCCTCGATACCATGCAGGAGATCGGGTATGGTGATTCGTTCTGCATCGATTTCATCATGGCTGGCTGCTCCCGTAAAAGCTACCGGCTGGAAGTTCACTCCCCTGATAACATCGATATTGTCAGCTGCAAACCTGATGATTGCACCTGCTTCATGATCGTTTTTCCCGCGGATTATGGTTGGTACAAGTACCATTCCGACACGGTCCCTGCGGCAGTTCTCTATGGCTTTTTTGTTTATTTCAAGGAGTGGATTTGTCTCTTTTGTCACTCCGTCAAAATGCAGGTAGATTGTCGATACCCCGGCAATTTTGAGTTTTCCTGCGAGCGTTTCATCCTGAGCAAGCCTGATGCCGTTTGTTGCAACCTGCACCAGTTTGAAACCCACTTCCTTTGCCCGCCTGACAATTGCTGGCAGATCCTCTCTCATTGTTGGTTCGCCGCCTGAGAGCTGGATTGCCGGTGGGGGGATGGGCTTTTCTGAGCGGAGGGTTGTAAACATCTCTTCAATCTGTGCAAAGGTTGGTTCGTATACAAACCCGCAGGCTCTGGCATTTGCAAAACAGAACTCACAGTTGAGGTTGCACCTGTTTGTCACATCCAGGTTTGCAAGGAGGGTTCCGGATGTATGCTGATCGCAGAGTCCGCAGTCTGACGGGCACCCCCTCCTCTCTTCCGGTGTCATTGAGTTGTCAACGCCTTTTCCGATGGCATTATAAGCATCGAACCGTCTGAACATCGCTGCATCTGACCAGTAGAGGGCTTTAAACTGACCATGATCCGGACATGTACGACTGATATAGATCCGGTTCTCTTCCTCGGTGAGATCGGCATCAGTTACGGAATTGCAGATGGGGCAGATGCTCTTTGTTTTACGCAGTATCATCTCAGGTTCACCGATCAATAACTTTCATTGTTGTATGTGATACACTATTTTTAAACCTTACACCATACCTATTGGAGAGATGGATGGTATAGGTTTCGACTTTTTATTCATAACGCTCCTCTCGGCCCTCTGGATTATGCTTCCTGCATATCTCCCAAACCCGGTCGCAGCAGCAACCGGTGGAGGCAGGCCGATAGACGGCGGCAGGGTCTTAAAAGATGGGGAAAGGATATTTGGAGATGGAAAAACCATCCGGGGGCTTGTCATTGGGATTGGCTCTGGTCTTCTGATAGGCCTTCTCCAGATCCTGGCATATTCGTGGCTGAACCTGACAATCCTGCCGGAACATACCCTGCTCTCAGTCACACTTCTGGCATCCGGCGCGCTACTGGGCGATCTCGGGAAGAGCTTTATAAAACGGCGCCGTGGCATCGGGAGGGGCGAGGCATGGCCGCTTGCCGACCAGTACGATCTCGTTCTGGGTGCATTCATCGCGCTTCTGCTTGTATACCCGGTCTGGTTCATAAGCACGATGACATTTCCGATCATCCTGGCAATTCTTGTGATCACCCCGCTTCTGCACCGCGGAGTAAACATTATTGGGTATATACTTGGCATTAAGGAGGTACCATGGTAGATGATATAGCGCAGATGCTGATCCGGCATCGTGCAATTGAATTTGGTGACTTTACCCTGGCATCAGGCCAGAAAAGCACCTATTATGTGGATATTAAGCATTCAGTGACAGAGCCTGCGCTTCTCTCTGCACTTGGCAGGGCTGTTGCGGAGAGGTTCGAATTCGATGTTATTGCCGGTGTTGCAGTCGGTGGCGTTCCCCTGGCAGTTTCAGTATCGCTTGCTTCCAATAAACCCTATGCAATCATCCGGGCCACCGACCGGGATCATGGAAAGGCTGCGCGGGTCATAGGCGATGTCAAAGGCAAACGGGTTCTTCTCATCGAGGATGTGACCACGTCGGGGGGGTCTGCAATCTATGGTGTGGAAGAGCTGAGAAAGGCTGGAGCTGTCATTGATCGTGTTGTTACAATCGTTGATCGGGAGCAGGGTGCCGAATCGCTTCTTGCCCGGCATGGGGTTGCCCTTCTTCCACTCACGCGGGTCAGCGAACTCATGAATACGTGAGAGTATATACGAGAGGGTGGTACATACATGACCATGCATTGTCTGGTTGTAGGTGGGGGCGGACGGGAACATGCACTGGCGAGGGCATTATCCTGTAATCCGGAAACCGTCCTCTTTGCTGCGATGTCCGGTAAGAATCCCGGAATCACAGCGCTTTGCCAGGATTATATCCTTACAGACGAGACTGACTGCGAACAAATCGTCTCATTTGCAAAGAAGCACGAAATCGACTATGCCGTGATCGGCCCTGAAGCTCCGCTGCAGGCAGGCGTTGTTGACGCCCTTCTGGAGCAGGATATCGGCTGTCTCGGCCCGACGGTGGCAGCCGCACGGATAGAGACTGACAAAGCCTTCTGCAGGAGGCTGATGAAGGAGTACCAGGTGGATGGCCTCCCCGATTATCGGATATTTGATGATCCTGCCGATGCGGCCGGGTTCATCTCATCGCATGAGGAGGATCTCGTCATCAAGCCGGCTGGACTGACCGGCGGCAAAGGTGTCAGGGTGATGGGCGAGCATCTGGATCAGGAAGCCGCAATAGCATATGTACATGAACTACAGGGTGGAATCGTCATCGAAGAGCGTCTAATCGGTGAAGAGTTCACGCTTATGTGTTTTGTTGATGGGCGATCACTCATCCCGATGCCTGTTGTCCAGGACCATAAACGGGCCTATGTGGGTGATTTGGGTCCAAACACCGGTGGCATGGGATCATATAGTCTTGAGAATCACACTCTTCCATTTGTTAGAGAGACTGATTATGCAGATGCGCTCAGGATTATGCATGATGTTGTTTCAGCACTCGATTCAGGTGGTGCGGTCTTCAAAGGAGTGCTGTATGGGCAGTTCATGAATACCGTCCGCGGCCCGAAAGTGATCGAGTTCAATGCCCGCTTCGGCGATCCTGAAGCAATGAATGTCCTCTCCATTCTCAGCTCAGACTTCTCAGAGATTGCAATTCGTATTGCAGAAGGTACACTGAGGCGGCAGGATGTTGTGTTTGAAAAGAAGGCAACGGTCTGCAAGTATATCGTGCCAGCCGGCTATCCGGATTCACCGCAGGCAGGGGATCGAATTACACTGCCGGATACGCATGATGCGCTCCTCTACTATGCCAATGTCGAGGAGAGGGATGGAGCTTTGTATACGCGCTCATCCCGGGCCCTTGCCTTTGTTGGTATTGGTGACAGCCTTGCTGATGCTGAACAATCCGCTGAAACCGCTGCATCGACTGTCCGGGGAAATGTCAGGTACAGGCAGGATATCGGGACTGAGTCACTTCTCAGTCGCCGGATAGCTCATATGAAGGAACTACGATGAACGTCCTCTCCATCCTTGATCTCACTGCCGGTGAGATCGATATGATCCTGCAAACAGCAATCCAGGTAAAAGAAGAGCGCAGGCAGGGTGTAGCACACCGGCACCTGGCGGGTAAAACCCTTGGCATGATCTTTGAGAAATCCTCGACACGGACGCGTATCTCATTTGATGTCGGGATGTATGAACTCGGAGGATATGCTCTCTATCTCAATCCCCGGGATATGCAGCTTGACAGGGGTGAGGCGATAGCAGATACTGCGCGCGTTCTCTCCCGGTACCTTTCAGCGGTGATGATACGGGCACACAACCATTCGTCAATAGAAGCTTTTTCCCGCGCCTCAACGATTCCGGTGATTAACGGACTATCAGATACCGAGCATCCATGCCAGATCCTGGCTGACCTGATGACCCTGAAGGAACGGTTTGGATCCCTCTCCGGACGTCGCATCGCCTGGATAGGGGATGGTAATAATGTCTGCAACTCCTTAATCCTCTCCACAATCCCAACAGGTATGCACGTCTCTCTGGCAGTTCCTCCCGGATATGAACCTGATGCAGCCTGTGTTGCCCGGGCACAAGAGTCCGGATCTGTCAGCTTCCATGATACGCCTGAAGCAGCAGCAGCCGGTGCGGATGCTCTCTATACTGATACATGGATCTCGATGGGGCAGGAAGATGAGGAGGATACAAGGCTTGCGGCATTTGAGCCGTACCGGATTGATCTGGATCTCCTGAAGCATGCCAGCCCGGGTGCAATCGTTCTCCATTGCCTCCCTGCCCACAGGGGATGTGAGATTACCGATGAGGTGATTGACGGGCCAAAGAGTGCTGTCTGGGATCAGGCAGAGAACAGGCTCCATGCACAGAAGGCGCTGCTCCTCTCTCTGCTTGAAAAAAAGAGGCTCGAAATACGCTGATTTGTATGGGTTTTAAATAGGGACGAGTCATCATCCGGTTATCTGGTGTTTGCCTCATCAGTAGGATCTGTGCGCTGAGGCGTTTTTCCCCAACCGCCCCGTCCCCGTCCACAAATGCTTCGCAAGGGAGGTTGTACCGGGTTGCCGCAGATGCTAGCGCGGGAGGGGCGGGAATGCTTCGGGGGCTGCCAGAGCAGATAAACGCCCGATTCCTTTGGAATCGCCTTTCAGGTTGCTCTGATGAGCAAGGGTTTATCATCTCTGTCATCCAGCTCCCTTCGCCTGACCCCGCCCCCCGATACCCGCGCCGCACCTGCTTCAAACTACCCACATAAAATCGCGAGGAGGCAAAAAAGAGTTAATCAGTTGATGAACTTCTTCATCTCTTCAAACATGAAGGCTTCAACACGCTGTACCTCTTCCATCTTTCCCCGGAATGCCAGCAGATCCCGTTCATCACCTTCCATATTCGCAAAATAGAGTCGGCTGCGGTGGGGAACAAGCTCCACATCAAAGGTTTCCAGAATGTCGCGGATGATTGTACGCGGTACTCCCGGTGGAATGACCAGATCAAATAATTCTTCTTCTTCTTCCATTGTTTATCTCCCGATTTTTATCCTTTTCGCCATGATGCATGGGCCTCCCCTGACACCTCCGAGAGGATTTTTTGGTTTTCCAAGGGAGTTCATACATCTCCCCATCAACGCAGCTCCGCGTGCGAGACCGTCATCGACGAAGACGAGGTGATCGACCGGGTTGGTGTAGATCCGGCGTTCTTCGATCCCTTCCAGGATGTACCCGGGTTTTCTCCCGGATATGACAGCACGACCGGTAAATCCAATCGACGAGTTTTCAGGTACCAGATCGTTCTCGATGCAGACGTCGATCATCCGCAGAGCCATACCTGCGCAGACCCGGTCAACTACCTCGGTTACAAAGGATAACCTGTATTTCCTATACATCTCCGCACCAAGGCTTTTGAGGTTGTCGATTCCATCCCCGTCCACACCACAGTCACATCCAACCAGTGCAACACCTGACTCCTCTGCAACATCGGCATATACCGGAACCCGTCCAAACCGCCTCCGATCCCGGGGCACTATCCTGATATCAATCTCTTCATGGCAGCGGTCGACATATTCCTGCACGGCTTTTTTGTTTATTCCAAGCGATAATCCTCCGCCGGAGTTGTCTTCCCCAAAGACGTCAAGTGCGGTTCCCGTTCTCCCCTCAACAAGTCCGGTTCCCCTGATGATCGCATCGGGTATCGCACCGGCAAGGCCGCAGAAATTTCCAATGGTTTTTGCAAACGGGTTTTCTGCATCTCTGGATACATCGCTTGTGATCCGGCCGTCAAGGGTGGTTCCAAAGTCAAGCGAGATGCAGGGGTTTCGAAAATCAACCGGTGTCCACTTTGCCCCTTCCTTGATACCGGCCATCGCAAGCTCCCCTTCCATCTCATTTGCAACCATCTCAATACCGGTACTGCCAACTGGTGGGACAACGCCCGCGACAGCGCCGGTGAAGACCAGGCGATCTGCAAAACTGTGCTCTCTCAGCTTGGGAGGTAGATTGTCAACTGACATCGGCGGGGTCATTTTCCTGGGAGGGACACCCGCCTCAAGGCAGCCGTTTGCAAGTGCGATGATGAAATCGCCGATCTGATCCGGAGACTCCATCGCGGCGACAACACCTGTGCTCCGAACCACAAAATCAAGGTCATCCTTCACGCTCAGTTTGACGTCACGATGGCACTGGAGGAGCGTGTCCCTGACCAGCTCTGTGACAGATTCGCGGGTAAGCTTTGTGCCGTCCAGTGTGGCGCCAAAGATCTCCTCGCCCGGTTTGGGCTGACGGACATCCCGGCTCATGCTCACTGTTTTGTTAATGACATAACATGTCCCGGTCTCAAGACTTGTTCCGGTGAGGATACATTTTGTGGTGGTATTGCCCATCTCAACAGATGCCACAATGAAATAGGGTTTGTTCTTATACTCAGGCATCTGCATGCCGGCAACGTGTGTTATTGACGGAGGGGGTGGGCTGTAGACGATATGAGGTTTCACTGGAAAGAACCGCTTCAAAAAACCGGCGCACATACTGATCGATACTCAAGGGATGACAATATACCTTTCTGTTTTACCCTGTGGCATGCCTCTCTTCACCTCTCCTGCGGCATTCTCCCCTTCCTTTGTCAGCCTATAGCGTTATGCTGCCCAGGAGAAGTAAAAGCCCGATGATGACCGGCTGGTGGATGAGATAGATGGCAAGGGAGTGGCGGCCAGGGACAGCGAGGAGCGTCAGGAGCATATGGTGATCACCTGTTTGCATCTGGCGCTCTTTTTCTGTCTTCTTCTGGAAAAAATAGCTTCCTGCAGCTATTCCGAGGAGAAAGACCGGGAACCAGGGGATCAGCGGGATGTAGTCAAGGGACAGAAAGCCTGGTTCATGGATCCCAAGCGGCAGCAGGTAGTCCGGGCCGTAGAGCGGGAAGAAGAGAAGCCAGGTTGCAATGATCAGGATCGCAACAGGCATAATCAGCTTCTGATATCGGAGGAAGGGGATCCCGAGGATTGTTGCTGCCCCTAATGCATGGAGAATACCCCAGATGATGAATCCTTCATGCGGGTAGATCCAGGTGACACATGTGATCCCAAACCCGATTGCAAGGAGCTGGAATCCCCTTCTGAGAAACGGCTGTATAAACTGCCATCCCGTTCTCTCCTGTCTCCTGAGCGATTCTGATTTCAGGTGAAGCGATATCCCTGCAATTGCGATGAATGAGCCAGCTATCGGGTATGCGATATATCTGAAGGAGGGATCGGCTTCGATGATTCCAAAGTAGACAAGATCAAAGATGAAGTGGTAGGCAACCATCGCACAGATTGCTGCTCCGCGGCAGGCATCAAGAGTAATGGAGCGCTCCGCTCCAGGTGTCATCTCCATCCTGCTGAGATCTCTGATCCGGTATCGTATAATGGTCTGCCCGGGTGTATGCAGTACCTGAAGGGAAAAATAGTAATGATCTGGAAAGAGATGTTGTATAGCGAGTTCCATGCAGTTGAAATCCTGCCCAAAAGGGTACATGATAGAGACGCACCGGGCAGTAGCGCCTGAGTCAACGCTTGACCGGATCGAGCCCCTGCTTCCTCAGACCGGGATAACACGGGTTGCGGATATCACCGGGCTTGATCGCCTGGGCATCCCGGTCTACTCCTGTATCCGCCCGACAGCAGCAGGAGGGGCAATCTCTGTATATAATGGGAAGGGCGCGACACCGGTTGCTGCCAGGGTTTCAGCTATCATGGAGGGGATTGAGCGGTGTTCTGCTGAGATGCACCAGGATCCGGAGATTGTCTCACGCTATTCCATGCTTCCAGGTGACCTCCCGGCAATTGATCCAGCTGATCTCATCCTGCCTGCGGGTGCTGATCCTGATGCCCAAATCCCATGGGTAGAGGGCTATGACATCGCAGGGAATGAGCCTGTTCTTCTCCCAGCCCATGCGGTCTGTCATCCCCTGCCACCAGGATATGAGCCGCTCTTCCGGACCAATACAAACGGCATCGCCTCGGGCAATACGCTTGAGGAGGCGATCTTCCATGGGCTGATGGAGGTGATTGAGCGCGATGCATGGTCTATTGTCGAGGCGACGCGGTATACCGGGAAGCGTATCACTGATATAACAGATCCGATCAGCTCAGATCTCGTGGATCGCTTCTCACAGACCGGGATAGATCTCATTCTGCGGGATATCACAAGCGATCTTGGGATTCCGACATGCGCGGCAGTGGCAGATGATACCGTTCTCTGTGATCCATCCCTGCTTGTCACCGGCATGGGGACCCATACCACCCCGGAGATTGCAATACTCCGTTCCATCACCGAGGTTGCGCAGAGCCGCCTGACACAGATACATGGTGCACGTGAGGATACGGTTGTTGCAGACATGCGGCGGCAGATTGGGTACGAACGGACCAAACGGTTCAATGGCTACTGGTTCCGGGAGAATGGCACTATCCCGTTTGCCGAACTGCCGACAGAACCAAGTGATGATCTCCTCACTGATATCAGGCATGTCTGTGACACCCTCGTCTCTGCAGGGTATGAGCGGGTGATAGTCACTGATCTGACCAGGCCCGATATCGGTGTCCCGGTTGTCAGGGTGGTGGTTCCGGGCCTTGAAGTCTTTGCAATGGATCAGGAACGCTCAGGAGAACGGTGCAGGAATGCGCGGCGCAATCGTCTATCTCGGTCCAAGCCTGCCGCATAGCGAGGCAGAAGCCATCTGCCCGGATGCGGTGTTTCTTCCTCCCATCCGGAGGGGGGATCTTCAACGGATCCCAAAATCCGGCGTCTCTGTTATCTGTATTATTGACGGGTATTTCCACCAGGATGCAGCAGTCGGCCACCGGGAGATCCTCTCAATATTGAACTCAGGGGTACGGGTGGTCGGAGCCTCAAGCATGGGTGCGCTCCGGGCAGCGGAACTGGACACCCTCGGGATGGAAGGTGTCGGTCTGATCTACTCCCTCTACAGGCAGGGAAGACTCATCTCAGATGACGAAGTTGCTCTGATATTTGATCCGGAAACATTTGCCCCGTTATCTGATCCGCTTATCAATATCAGGTGCACGCTGAGGAATGCGCGGAGATCGAAGGTGATCACGGAAGAGGAGGAGCGCCAGTGTATCGGCATTGCATCCTCGCTTTTTTATCCAGAGAGGACATTCAGCAGGATCATCGGGGAGGTTTCAGGCGATCTTGGCGATCGTCTTGCATCACTTCAGGGTGAGTCCCTGATTGATCAGAAACAACGTGATGCAATTGCTGCCCTCCGGTATATCTCCGATTCTGCAGCTGTGGCTGCAGGTGAAGATGAATCCTGATTGCAGAGAAAGAGGAGTGGTGTATTTCAGGGAAAGCATGAATACCCCCTCAGGGGAATAACTACCATTGTGGGTGATTATTGTGATTACTATCAGGGATTATTTACAGACAAAAGGGTGCAGTGATGATCTGGCCCATCTCATCTGCCTGATTTCTGAACAGGCTGTACCGATTCGTGAGGCTTTCCTCTCGAACCAGCGGTATGCGGCATCCCTGAATACCTCAGGAGAACTCCAGACAGAACTTGATACCTGGTCTGACAACCATCTGACCGATGTATTTATCAAATCCGGGCTGGTCTCCAGCATTGCGTCTGAAGAACAGGATGACGTGGTGTGCTGTCCGGATAGTCCTGATGGGTATGTGGTTGTCATGGACCCACTCGATGGCTCATCCCTGATTGCCGTGAATCTGGCGGTTGGAACGATTGTCGGGATCTATGAGAGCGGCCCTGTCCTCAGGAAAGGCAGGGATATGAAAGCAGCGCTCTATCTCCTCTATGGGCCGATGACAACCCTCACCCTCTCGATTGGATCAGGTGTAGCAACATTTGCACGTGCTCCGGATGGGAGATACCTCCTGATGGAGGATGGCATCCGGATGCCTGAGGGGAACCTCTATGGTTCAGGTGGCGAGAGGCCGCAATGGACGAAAAAGCATGCTGCATTCATCTCTGGTATCGAAGATGAGGGCGGAAAATGCAGGTATTCGGGATCATTTGTCGCGGACTTCCACCAGGTCCTGAAATACGGAGGCCTGTATGCATATCCTGGCATTGTAGAGAAGCCAAAAGGAAAACTCCGACTCCTCTTTGAGGCCCAGCCGATTGGCTTTCTCGCTTCCCAGGCAGGTGGCAGGATCAGTGACGGCTCAACAGATATTTTAGACATTCAGCCAACAGAGGTTCACCAGAAGACTCCTATCTATGTAGGAAGCAGGGGGCTTATCGAGCGGCTGGAAGCAATGAAGTGAGCAGGTTGGATTATGGCTGGATCAGACTTCCTATGCTGCACGCTGGTGACCTTCCGATCAGGAGGCTATCCGGGAGGCCACCGTGCCCACGCCGGTATGCTTGAACTTGGCTCGCGCATCCTCAAAAAGCAGGAGGGTGGGGGAATTATTGACTCCTACCTCTTCCGGTGCGGGGAAGCAGTGGCTTTTTTGATCACACATCGCGAGGAAGCTGAGACTGCTCTGATAGCTGATGGCGTCATTGGGCCCTGCAGGGAGTATCTTCTGAAAAAAAAGCTTGTTGTTGCAGCAGAACCCATTTCGTATTCGCAATGCAGCCTCTCTTTCAATGAGCGGGATCGGGAAGATATCCTCATTCTTCTTGCTGATCTGCCGTCACCGGATCTCTATAACCTCCACCTCTTCAGGATGTTTGGGGATCCCTTCTCAACCCCGAGACTGGTCCTTGATGAAACGCTGAGGGAAGGGTTTTGCTTTGAAACTGATGAGAACGGTGGAGCGGGTGCGTACGCTCTTCCGGAGGATACCTATCGCCTGCTCGCCTCGATTCGAAATCCCGCTGGCTGCCGTGTCACTGGTGTCACAACCAGAAACGGGGAGGCTGCCGCTTCGGTTACCCTGCCTGCAGATGCTGGTTCAGCCGGGCTTCTTCTCCGTGCCGGCGGGATCTTCCCAACCATTGGAGAGTGTATTGAGCCGTTTACCATCCCATATATGGTTCGATCCACAAACGGCGAACGTGGTATGATGCCTCTCATCCCCACCCCGCTCTGTGATGCGCAGGGAACGCGATCGGGTGGGCCTCCCCGCATCGTCTGCATTGGGTTCTCTCTTGCAGAAGGCCGCCTGACTGGCCCGGCTGATCTCTTTGATGATCCTGCACTTGATACCATACGGAAGACCGGATCAGAGCTTGCCGGGTATGCAGCAGCCCATGGACCGTTTGCTCCTTTTCTGTAGTGGTGTTCTGCCATCTGGTACCAATACACAAAGGTTAATGTGGCAATCATGCGATAGTATTCATAATGGTGTCAAGTATCGTATTGCCGATAAAAAAGGTAAATTCTCTTGTTGAATCAAAAATTATTGTAGAAATCAAGGATGACGGGAGGAGATTTCAGGGAAGGCTGATCGCGGTAGATGAATATCTGAACCTCCACATGGAAGAGGCTACCGAGATTGCTCCGGAAGCAAATGAGAGGAATCTCGGTTCTGTTGTCATTCGCGGGAACAATATTCTGAGCATCGCGCCAGTACTCTGAGAAGCTATGACTGGTGACCTGTTCGATGAAGCACTCCGGATGATACAGTCAAAGAGCGAAGGTGTTCTACAGAGTGAACTATGGAAGCTCCTTGATGTTGATTCCAGGAAATGCTCGAGGATTGTAAAGAAGCTTGTGGATTCCGGCCTGGTTGACCGGCAGGAATACCGCAAAAACGGTATTAAGACCTTTATCCTCAAATCCACAAAAAAGAGGGTGATCGATCCTGATCTTCTCATGGCCGGCGATCACCTGGTGCCGTGTGTGGGTTGCGAGCGTGAGTGTGTGGTCTGGACCTGTGATCTCCTTCTTGACTGGATGTATGAGCTCGCCGTCTCTGACTTTGAAGAGTGACGTTTGAAGAGCGACGTTTGGAGAGCTGGGTTTTAAGAGCCCCCATCCTGTCTTTTTCTCTTAAAAAAGATGGGAATACACGTCAACTTTCCCTTTCTGCCTGCCTGGTCGGCCTGCAGGCATCATGACTTTTTTTCTGGCATATCCTGGAAGAGACTGATCCATTTGAAATGCCATAAATACGCAGAATGAACATCATTAGAGGTGGAACCAGTCAAATCCGATGATGGCGTCTCCCAGGTTCAGGCAGTTGTGATCCTGGTTGCCCTGACCTTCATTCTCGCTGCTCTCCTCTTACTCATGCTGCATATTCCTCTCTGGTGGGGAGAAAGCAACAGTATGCAGCCTGAGGTGTTTGCCATCACTGAGCTGATTCACCATTGTGAAACAGGCAGGCTCAATTATGACAGCAGGATTACCATACGCCATACCGGTACGGCGGTTTTTCGAAATGATGATCTCAGGGCCGAGATCTTTGTCAATGACAGGAACACCGGAGCCCTGATATTTACCATGAATGCACACCGTTTCATATCGACTTACCATATCGGTGTCCAGCGGCTCTGGGGGATCGGATCCACCGGGTTTTACTGGTATCCTGGTGAGCTTGTCTACATTGATATGACAGACGGCACCTTCCGGCCGGGTGATTCAGTCAGGCTGGATGTCTATGATAGGGAGAGCGGCTCACTCATTTCCCGGTCTGAGAGGACTGCATAACAGATCGGGCAACGAGCCTGGCTACCCTGACTGGTTCTGGTATTCTTCCATCCAGCGTAAACCTGCAAAGAGCCCGCCTGGCGGTCTCAAGCGGGATGCCGGATCGCCTCAGAAAGACGGAATAGCCGGTCTGCAAAGGTACGCAATCCCTCTCTCCAAGCGCCAGGTACGCCTGCATCCTCTTCTCGTCTCCCGGGAAGAGGCGTTGGATCGCATCTTCCAGTCCTCCGGACTCTTCGTACGTGAGAAGAATGACCGGTATGCCTGTTGCAGCGTGGATGGTATCCGGATCGATGATATTGTACCATGCAATGGCAGCTCCTGAGATCACAATCAGGTTGATATCAGACCGCGACAGTGAGGATACAAGTCTGATCACCGCATCTGTTGCATCCATTCCGCCGACGGTGACAGTTGAGAGGGCACACCCGTCAATTCTCCGATCACCCCGCATCACGATGCCCGCAAGAACTGACCGCTCTCTCCCTGTCCAGCTCTCAGCAATGCCAAGAATACGTATCCCCGGCTTCTCGAGGTGCATACAAGCACTTATCAGATTGGACTTATTAATTATTGTGTGATGTCTGTAGAGAGGGATGATGTCTGCATTCTCATTCCGACGTTAAATGAAGTCCTCACCATAGAGTCCCTGATTGGGGAGTTTACCGATATGGGATTTTCCCATATTCTCGTGATCGACGGCAACAGCAGAGACGGAACAGCTGAAGCGGCAAAGCGGGCCGGAGCAACAGTTGTTGTCCAGTCAGGGAGAGGGAAAGGCTCTGCGATCATCGAAGCCTTCTCTATGATTAAAGAGCCCTACATCCTGATGCTTGATGGTGATGGTACCTATTCCCCATCAGATGCCGATCTGATGCTCGCCCCGCTTGCAACCGGTGCCGATCACGTCATCGGCGAGCGATTGTCAGGCTACCAGAAAGGTGCACTGACCCGGTTAAACCATTTTGGCAATTATATCATTAATGTCCTCTTCAAATGGGCCCATGGCACATACTTAGAGGATATCCTCTCAGGATACCGGGCTTTTACCAGGGAGTCGCTCTCCCGTCTCAACCTGAAGGAGTCAGGCTTTGAGATCGAGACAGAAATTGCTGCTGAGGCTGTCCGGAATGAACTAAACGTTGCCGTCGTCCCGATAAGCTATTGCGAACGGCCTGGTACGCCAACAAAACTCAATCCACTGCGTGACGGCTATAAGATCATCAGGACAATCTACAAGCTTGCAAAGGTTGGAAATCCCCTCTTCTACTTCGGGCTGATCGGGTTTTTACTCACCGTAGGCGGCATTCTTGTCGGCACCTACGTCGTCTATTACTGGATGATGAATATCGAGCGTATACCCATGACGATATTAACCGGCCTTCTGATCATGTCAGGGCTGATCATATTCATGTTTGGAGTCCTCGGTGATATGCTGCTTGCCTACCATCGTGAGACCGGCAGGGAACTCCGGAAGCTCCAGAAAAAGATAGATCGCCTTGAAAAGGAGAGGGAATGAGACCTATCTCATCTTTGTAAACTGCCCGGTATAAAAGAGGACCAGTGCGGCATGCTCCGCAAGCGAGGTGTAGAGATATGCCTCGTCCAGTGTTTTTCCAGCGGCAAATGTCCCATGGCCCCGTGCGATCACAAGATTACGCTTGTTCAGTGCTGATGCGATATTCTCTGCAAGCTCCATCGTCCCTGGTGCTCCGTCAATGATCTCTATCTCGGGAGCGAGCATTCTCCCTTCACTATCGATTGGGACAACCAGATCCATCAGGAGGGAAGCAGCGACTGCACACGGCGGATGGGCATGGAGAACTGCCATATGGGCTGTTCTCTCGTATACTGCCTGGTGGACCCGGTATTCGCTTGATGCCTCTTCCGGGACTGCCTCCCCTGAATAGACAGGTATGAGATCCTTTGGCTCATCAAGATATGATCCGCTTCGTGTGATCAGAAACCCATTCTCCAGCCGTCTGCTCATATTGCCGAAGTTTCCACCGACAAGGTTTTCAGCGATGAGGCGCCGGCCTATTCTGCCAAAGTCATGATCCTGCATTCCGAACATCTCTTTGTATTACAGTACTCTTTTGCATATTCAACAATCTGGCCATGGCAGGATCTGAGCAGGTCATTGTCATGGGCAAGTTCCTCTGAAAATAGCTCCCGCAACCGGTTCTTCTGCACTGTAATGCCTGCACAGGCCGAGATCCGGTGTGTATAGGCATCGAGAACAAAGACATTCCGTTTCAGGCCGTAGCAGAGGATACTGTCTGCGGTCTCCTCACCGACCCCTTTTACTGATAGAAGGGCCTCTCTCAATGCCTCTGTTGGCATGCCAGGCAGCAGCTCAGGCACCGTGCTCTCCCTGCCTCCGGGTCGCACCTCTCCTTCGTCATCAGGGGTGCTCTCCTCACATACCGTACATATAAAAGCTGCAAGGCCCGTCAATCTCTCTGCTTTCACGCGGTAAAAGCCAGTACATCTGATACATTCCTCAAGCAGATCGCGGTCTGCTGCCACGATTTTAGAGAGGGTGCAGATACCTGCCTCCCGCAGGCGGCTGATCGCCTTCTCAACATTCTCAAAACGGGTCTGCTGGGTGAGGATTGCTCCGATTACAATCTCGTCAAATGGAGCATCCCACCAGGAGAGGCGGCCATATGTTTCATCTAAAAGTGCTATAAGTGCCTGTACCCGTTGTCTGTCGTCCATCAGATGAGCGGTCGCAGGAGATCTTCAAGGCGTTTTCCATCAGTTACGCCTTCGAGTTTGTGGATTACTTGTCCATCCTTTTCTATGATAAGCGTTGGAACAACCTGGATCTGGTATTTACCAGCAAGATCCATGTGATTGTCGACATCGATCTTTCTGATATCGACCGTCTCACCGAGTTTTTTCTTCAGCTCATCAATGATCGGGGTCTGCATCTTGCATGGTCCACACCAATCTGCATGAAAGTCAATAAGAACTGGTTTGCTCATGGGAATACCTGCTCTTACAGTCGATGATAGGAGCAATAAAGATTGTGATTTCCCACCGAATCCTCGAAAAGTATATCTGCTATCCTGACCACCTACGACTAAAAAGAGGTGTATTATGGGAACAAAAGGTAGAACAATTGTTGGAATGGATGTTGATTCGCTCATTGATCTTCTCAACCGTGCACTTGCTGATGAATGGCTTGCATACTACCAGTACTGGGTTGGATCCAAAGTCACAAGCGGCCCTACAAAGGATGCGGTTGTTTCTGAACTGACCATCCATGCAACCGAGGAACTGGGACATGCCGATCTCCTCGCAGGCCGGATTATCCAGCTTGGAGGGATCCCTGTCCTTAAGCCGGAAGATTGGTATACGCTGACAAACTGCGGGTACGAGGCTCCTGACAACCCGTTTGTCAAAGAGGTTCTGAAACAGAATATCAAGGGTGAGCAGTGTGCTATTGAGACCTATAACAATCTCCTTGCCATTGTCAGGGATAAAGATCCGATCACCTACAACATGGTTCTCACAATCCTTGCTGACGAGATTGAGCATGAAGAGGATCTCCAGTCTCTTCTTGAGGATCTTGATGCCATTCTGAAGGACTAAGGCCTCCTCCTCATTTTTTTTTTCTGCACCAAACGATGGTGCTAAGTCGTCTCCATCCAGATATATTCTATGACACACATGATTGAGCTTGAGATCGTTGGTTTAAAAGAACTCCCATGCGGCCCGTTCCCCTGTAATGATGAGCGGAGCTGCGAACTTGAGGAGTGTGCACCCACAGAAAAACTGCTTCCTGCTGTATCTGCGCTAGAGAAGGCGCTTCAGAAGGAGTTTACAGAATATCCCGTCTCTGTTACCCTCACCCTTCTGGATGATGGTATCCCATCAGATATCCGTGAGATCATCGACAGGCTTCAGCCGCCTCTCCCGATTGTTCTTTTAAACGGAAAAGTGACACCGGTTGGAAGAATCTCACTTCAGCTCATCAGAAAAGAGATCGAAAAAGAGATCCGTGAGAAGGCATAATCAGGCTTTCTTTTCGTTTTTCCCTCTCTTTTTGTATCTCAGTTCCGAATTTTTTTATTTTTTTTCGTATATTCAGCTATTTTGAGTTTTTTCGATACTCTCTTATGATTTGAAATCACACCTTAACAATCATTATCCAGATAGGTGTCGATATAAATGCGAGTATTTTTCATCGGATTTGGGCAGGCTGGAGGAAAGATCGTCGATATGTTCCTCGCCCATGATAAAAAACTCCAGAGCAACAGCTTCCGGGGTATTGCTGTTAATTCAGCACGAACCGATCTTCTGGGGTTACAGCATATTGAGATGAAGGATCGTCTCCTGATCGGACAGACTGTTGTCAAGGGCCATGGTGTCGGAACTGACAATGTGACAGGAGCAAAGATCACTGCTGACGAGATAGATACCATCATCAATGCTATCGATGTCAGGGGTACACACGATGTCGATGCATTCGTTGTGGTAGCCGGACTCGGCGGCGGGACGGGTTCAGGAGGCACTCCGGTTCTCTGCAGGCACCTGAAGCGTATCTACCGTGAACCTGTCTATGCACTTGCCATGATACCGGCACCTGAAGAGGGCCGTCTTTACTCCTACAATGCTGCCCGCAGCCTGGCTACACTTGCCAATGAAGCGGACAATACCCTGGTATTTGACAATAGTGCATGGAAGAACGAGGGTGAGAGTGTCAAGAGCGCCTATGATCGGCTGAATGAAGAGCTGGTCCGGAGATTCGGTGTCCTCTTCAGGGCAGGAGAGGTCGGAAAATTCGGGGTTGGTGAGATGGTTGTTGACTCTTCAGAGATCATCAACACCCTGCGGGGCGGAGGCATCTCAACAATCGGCTATGCGATCTCGGATGTTATCTCAAAGACAAAGCCAAAGAAAGGGCTTTTCTCTGGCTTTATGAAGAAACCACAGGAAGAGGATTCACTGACAGGCGAGGATAAGTCTGCCAAGATCATCGCGCTTGTGAGACGGGCAATGCTCGGACGGCTGACGCTTCCCTGTGATTATACAACTGCAGAGCGTGCGCTTGTACTGGTTGCCGGTCCGCCAAACGAATTGGATAGAAAGGGTGTTGAGAAGTCAAAATCCTGGGTTGAGGAGAATATTGCTGGTATTGAGGTTCGTGGTGGTGACTATCCGCTTGATTCGAATTATATCGCTTCAGTTGTTCTGCTTGCATCCATCACGAATGCACCCCGGATCAGTGAGCTCCTTGAGGTGGCAAAAGACACCAAAGAAGATGTAATTAAGTCAAAAGACCGCCAATCCACAATGTTTGAAGATGCGATTGATCCGCTCTTTGAATAATCTTTTTTTTTAAAAAAAAATGAGTCACCGTCAAAGACGGTGCATAGTATTATTTCTGGATTGCTCCCTCGTCAGCCTGCCCGACGATCCGGGAATACCTGGCAAGTACACCTGAGAGCTTCCGGGACTTTGGTCTCCACATACTCCGTCGTCGTTCAAGTTCTCCATTGCCTACTTTCAGATCAAGACGTTTTGTGGTGAGATCAACGATGATCTCATCCCCATCCCGCACAAGCGCAATCGATCCGCCCACTTCTGCTTCCGGAGCAACATGGCCGATACAGGGCCCGCGGGTGCCGCCAGAGAACCTGCCGTCGGTGATAAGCACCACCCGTTCATATCCAAGCCCCATCAGCGCAGAGGTGGGTGAGAGCATCTCAGGCATTCCTGGCCCCCCCACCGGCCCTTCGTACCTGATAACAACAACATCCCCCTCACGGATCTCTTTTGCGAGAATCGCCTTCATCGCCTCCTCTTCTCCATCAAAAACCCTTGCAGGACCTGTATGCTGCCACATGGATTGTGATACCGCTCCATATTTGACAACCGCTCCCTGTGGTGCGAGTGTTCCAAAGAGAATACGGAGACCTCCGCTTGCATGGATTGGGTTTTCAAGTGTCCGGACTATTTCATCATCGCTCTTGAGCGTTTCTGCTGCGATCTCATGGATAGATCTCCCTGAGACTGTCTCTGCCGGTTCAAGGAAATCGATTAAACGATTCAGGACTGCCGGGATGCCGCCTGCCCGGTGAAGAGCAACCATTGCGTGGGGCCCTGCCGGCTGCATATGGCAGAGGTGCGGCGTCTCGTCACTGATCGTGTTGAAGCTCTCCAGGTTGAGTGGAATCTCACCTTCACGGGCTAGTGCCATGAGATGGAGAACGGTATTTGTCGAACCGCCAAGCGCCATGTCTATGCGTATTGCGTTTCGTAAACTCTTCTCTGTGATGATATTGCGTGCAGTGATGCCGGACCTGACGAGTTCCATAATCCGGCACCCGGTTTCGCGTGCGACCCTGAGTTTTTCAGCATCAACTGCAGGAACAGCAGCGGATCCGGAGAGGGACATTCCCATTGCTTCTGCCATACAGGCCATTGTGTTTGCTGTGTAGAGGCCCTGGCAGCTTCCGCACCCAGGCATTGCGGCGCATTCGAGCCTGCAGAGTTCCTCTTCAGGAAATGATCCGGCCGCAACTTTTCCAACTGCCTCAAAGACATCGATGAGTGAGAGATCCCTGCCATTGAGTGATCCAGGCATCATCGGTCCTCCGGTAAGCATGATTGCCGGAATATTGAGGCGGGCTGCCACCATCAGCATACCGGGGACAATTTTGTCACAGGTACCAATACAGACAAGCCCGTCGAAGCGGTGCGCCTCTACCATCAGTTCAATCGAGTCGGCGATATTTTCCCGTGAGGGAAGTGAATACCGCATCCCCTTATGCCCCATTGCAATACCATCGCATATCCCGATGGTCCCAAATTCAAACGGGACGCCACCTGAAGCTGCAATCCCCTCCCGCACCTTTGCAGAGAGATTCCTGAGATGGGTATGGCCTGGAACAATATCGTTCCAGGCATTGGCAATCCCGATGAACGGGAGATCCATCTCCTTGTCACCGACGCCAAGGGATCGGAGGAGGGATCGGTTTGGGGCACGCGGATAGCCTTTTTTTATCTCGTCACTTCGCATATATGATCAGGATACGTCGTTCTTCATTACAGATAAATAGTTTCGGAGATCAGTTAGACATAGATTTTCGGATATCCATGAATGTACAATCCCAGACGATTCTCATCATAACTCTTGTAAGCATCTGCCTGATTGGAGGGCTGGGTTTCTTTAGCCAGGCCTTTATTCTTGAAGGTTTTATCTCGCTTGAAGAGGATATTCTTGAGGAAAAGATGGAGTATACCCTTCTCACCATCGATTCTGAACGACAAAACCTGGCAATAATTGTTGATAACTGGGCAACCTGGGAAGAAACTCACCAGTTTATAGATGGAAACAACCCCACATATCCTGAAACTAGTCTGAGTGATGCTGTTTTCTATTATTACCATCTTCATTTCATTGTCATTACCGGAAGGGATGGAGAGATTCTTTTTGCCCGGGGATTTAATCCGGATACCGGGGAAGAACTTGATCTGCCCCCGTCTCTCCTTACTATTCATGAGGATTACATTACACCAGGAGCAGATGGCGTCTCTGGTTTTACAGGGACTGAAGCAGGCCATGTGCGTATTGCTATCAGTCCGATTGTGCAGATGGCAAATGGAAACATTGGAGAAGGAGATTCTGTTGAAGGAACCGTGCTCTTTGCCAGGCTTATTGATGATGGATGGGTGATGCGCCTCTCTGACCATATCGGGGTTCCAGCACAGGTATCCGTTTATAGCGAGAATGATATGACGATCAGAGAAGACCAGCTTTCTATTGTGCGTAAAAATGATCTCATCCTCGGATCGCGTATACTCCATGATTTGGATGGGTATCCTCTCCTCTTCCTCTCAATAACGCAGGAACGTACTATTTATAACAAAGGTGTCTTCTCGTACCAGCTTGCATTAATTGCTATTACCGGGCTTGGAATATTGTCAGGCACTCTCCTTTATTTCCTTATCAACCGGTCATATCTCAGGCGAATCTCATCCTTAAGTACGAAAGTCAGGAATATCGATGTTCATTCATCACGTGGTGAACCGATAGATGTTGAGGGTGATGATGAGGTGGCAGAACTCGGTCAATCCATCAATGACATGCTTGGAGCAATTGAAGCAGATCAGCAGGTAATACGGGAGAGTGAAGAACACTACCGCCTTCTCTTCAATGCAGTCGATGATCCGATGCTTCTTGTTGCCCTTGACGATGATGAGAAGCCAGGGGTAATACTTGATTCAAATAAAGCTGTAAGTGGAATTCTTGGTATCTCACGTGAAGAACTCATCGGCATGCGTCTCTCCAGGTTTTTCTCTATTGATGATGGATCCCAAAAAGCCTTTGTTATTGGTAATTTTTACCCATTGAATGGTGATCCGGTTCCTGTTGAGGTAAGTATGCATACATTTATGTATAAAAACAGGAAGGCTGCAATATGGGTTGCCAGGGATATTTCTGAACGGGTAAAGATTGAGAAGGAGAGGGCAGCATCTATCGAACAGCTCAGCCAGAATATTGAACAGTTTGCCATTCTTGGCGATAATATACGAAATCCTCTTCAGGTTATACGGGGAGGAGTAGCTCTTCTGGAGGGCCAGGAAGAGTATATATCATTGATTGAAGAGCAGGTTGACCAGATAGATGAACGGATTAAACAGCTTGATGAGGGATGGCTTGATTCTGAGAATGTGATCAACTTTATGAGGCGGAACTATAAGTGAGCCGGGGGTTTTTGACGGGATGTCTGTTATATGCAAACCAAAACCCAAAACAAAAGCAACCAGATGATTTATATGGAGGGGCAATTATCTCCCTGGTTTATAAAATCTAAAATTAATTAAAGAATATATTTAAATTATTTGGAATTGTTAATTCCAATGGCTTTTTGAATATTTCTGAGTATTTCTATCAGTATGTTGTTATTATCAGCATTATCCTCATTATTATTTGTCGTCACACTCTGATCCGACTTTTCATTCCCAGTTGTGATATTCGTTGGATTGGAATTTTCCTCATTATTTTCTTCTTCGACTTCAGGTTCTTCCGGGTATAAAATTTGCCCGTTACTCTCTATTGGAGTAACAACTTCAGTGACAATCGGGGTTTGTGCACCTGGAGATATAAACATCGCAAACACAGTGAAGTGATCAGTAAATGCTGTTACGCTTCTTGTTTGAGGATTTACTACAGCATCAAGACGTTCCCAGCCGTCTACCTTCTCATTGTACCATTCGACCACCAGTTGTTGG
The DNA here is from genome assembly GCF_038751955.1 of Methanocalculus natronophilus. NCBI lineage: Archaea > Methanobacteriati > Methanobacteriota > Methanomicrobia > Methanomicrobiales > Methanocalculaceae > Methanocalculus > Methanocalculus natronophilus. The sequence continues at coordinate 45,003 of NZ_JBCEXH010000007.1, forward strand.
GGATCCTGTTCTGTCTCTTCCATGAGGGCATCCCAGCGTTCCTGGCTGAAAGGTCCAAAGGTTACGCCGACTGTCTCTGAGAAAGTGACACCTGCAGGACCACACTGTATTGCTTCACCAGTGTACCGGTAGGTTGGATCTGCAGCCACGGATGGTACGCTTTCTGGCACAACCTCAGTAATGGTAACCTGGCTGATATGCTCACCAGCAAGTTCAGCAACAGTTCCCTGTGAGATAAAGAGCTGGGCTTTTTCTTCTGGTGAGCGTACTATAGTTGATTGTATACTCCTGCCAGTTTCAGGGTCGCTTTTGACTTCTCCAACCCCACCACGATTCACAACAGGTACATCACCTGATCGTCCCGGCGCATCCCCTGACTGCCCTGGTGCGTCACCCGACTGTCCCGGTGCATCCCCTGACTGTCCTGGTGCGTCTCCCGACTGTCCCGGCGCATCCCCTGACTGCCCCGGTGCATCTCCCGACTGCCCTGGTGCGTCACCCGATCGTCCCGGTGCATCTCCCGACTGTCCTGGTGCATCTCCTGATCTTCCCGGTGCATCTCCCGAACTTCCCGAATCTCCTGTGTCTCCGGAATCTCCTGCGCTTCCTGAATCATCCGACTGTCCCGGTGCGTCCCCCGATCGTCCCGGTGCATCTCCTGAACTTCCTGAATCTCCTGTGTCCCCGGAATCTCCTGCGCTTCCTGAATCACCCGACTGCCCCGGTGCGTCCCCCGATCGTCCCGGTGCATCTCCAGAATTCCCTGGATTAGATGGAGGGCCTGCTGTGAGAGGTGCGGTCATGGGCAGAAAGGTTTGAGTGAGACTGTTCTGCGTAAGGTCAGTATGGATCCCGCTATCCAGATACATCGGGGAACTACTGGAATATGTCATCAAGGGCTTGGAAACCTGAAATGCATGCGCTCCTGCAGTTGATATGCAGAGGAACAGTATCATCATGAAAAGCAGGATCTTTCTCATTATGCTTACAATTGGCTGCTAATAAATTAAAGCTTTTGAATAGTATAATAAATTGTATATTTTATCATACCTTTTCAATATGTCGGATTTGATTATATTATCAATGATATTAATTATTGTATGCCAGTAATAAAAGTTTCAGGATCTGCTCCATGCCCCTTCGCTGCCGTCGCGGTAGAGTGTGACGACGTCACCGATCACGATGATCGCAGGCGGCTTCACGCCGGCATCCTCTGCTGTCTTCACAATATCTTCAAGGCATCCGATGGTGACCCGCTGATCAGGCCTGAACCCGCGCTCGATGATGGCAACCGGCTTCTTCCCGACCATTCCATGAGCAATGAGAGAGCCGGTGATCTCTTTGAGATTCTTTACACCCATCAGAATAACAATAGTTCCAGGTGACTTTGCGAGCCAGTCCCAGTCTATTGCCGACTCTTCCTTGGTCGGGTCTTCATGGCCGGTAAGGAACGTCACCTGGCTTGCGTGGCTCCGGTGGGTGACGGGGATGCCGCACGCAGCAGGTACTGCAACAGCACTCGTGATACCGGGAACAACCTCCACCGCAATACCATGCTCCCTCATGACCTCCATCTCTTCGCCTCCCCTCCCAAAGACAAAAGGATCGCCTCCTTTCAGCCGGACGACATGCTTTCCCTGTTTTGCCCGGTCCACCATCAGGTTCTCGATCTCTTCCTGCGTCAGCGTGTGGGATCCACCGAACTTGCCGCAGTTGATCGTCTCAGCAGTCCCTGGAAGTGTTGCCAGGATTGCTTCTCCAGGCAGCTGATCATAGAGGATCACATCAGCTGAATCGATCACTTCACGTGCACGAAACGTCAGTAATCCAAGGCCGCCTGGGCCTGAACCGACAAGATATACTCTTCCGTTCATGGTTTTTCCAGTCCAAGTTTTTCTTTTGCGTCATTGATGAGGTCAAGGGATCGGCTTCTGAGCTCCCTGCCGATCTCCCTGGCATCTTCGATGGTTTTCACATGTTCTTCCATACGCTCGGTCCGCAGACCTTCCAGTGAGAGGACTTCTGCGATCAGATGCCCGTTGAAACAGTATATCCCCTGTGGCGTGAAGCACCCTCCTCCAAGCTCCTCCATAACCGCACGCTCAATCATGGTATCCATCCTTGAATCCTGGTGATCGAGATCCAGGATTGCGTCTGTTAATTCGGGAGTGTCCCTGCAGACAACAGCAATTGTTCCCTGGTTCGGTGCCGGGACAAAGTGGGCTGCCGGAAGCCTGATGCCATTCAGATGAAGCGACATCCTGACAAGGCCAGCCTCTGCAAGCATGATCGCATCATATTCTCCTGATTTCAGCTTTCTGATCCTCGTATCGATATTCCCCCGCAGTTCCCGTATATCAAGTGAGGGATCAGACCTGAGGAGCTGTGCCCGTCGTCTGGTACTGGATGTCCCGACACTGGTGATCTCGTCCAGAGGCCTGTCAAATGCCATATAGTCTGTCGGAGGGTCGCGTGGGAGGATTGCAGCTGTCCTGATACCATCAGGGCGGGCGGCGGGGATGTCCTTCATGCTATGGACGGCACAGTCAATCTCACCGCGGAGTATCGCCTCGTCAAGCGCCCGGACAAAGATCCCCTGGCCACCCACCTGGTGGAGCGGAACGCCGGTTGTTGTATCCCCTTCGGTTTTGATGATGACTGTTTCTGTCTCTATACCGCCTTTTTTGAGATGATCTGCAACGATTTCGGTCTGCCTCATGGCGAGCCTGCTGCCACGGGTGCCGATGCGGATCACGGGAGGCATGAACGGTATACCCCGGCTATAGCCTCTATATCGTCGTTTGTATGGGCAAATGAGAGGAAATTGGATTCAAACTGTGCAGGTGGGAGGAAAACTCCTCTGCTGAGTGCTTTGTTCCAGAACGCCTGGAAGGCTGTTGTGTCGCTCTCTTTTGCCTCGCTGTAGTTTCCAGGGGCCTCCTGCCTGAAGAAATATTTGAATATGGACTCCGTCCTGACAAACGAACCGTCAGCAGATGGGGGCAGGCTCTCCTCAATTGCCCGTGTACGCTCTTCTGCCTTCTGGTATTCCCCCTTGTGAGCATGGATTTGATCGATTGTGGCAACCCCGGCTGCAAGCGAGAGCGGGTTTCCACTGAAGGTCCCTGCCTGGTAGACCGGGCCTGCCGGGGCGATCATCTCCATGATCTCGCGCCTGCCGCCGAATGCACCAATTGGCAGTCCTCCGCCGATGATCTTGCCAAGTGTCGTGAGATCCGGTGTTACCCCGTATTTCTTCTGTGCTCCGCCGATTCCGAGGCGGTACCCGGTGATCACCTCGTCAAAGATCAAAAGGACATCGTGCTCTGCTGTGATCTTTCTAATTTCGCTGAGATAGTTCTCTTCAGGGAGGATCAACCCGACATTGCCCATCACCGGCTCAATAATGAACGCGGCAATATCCGGGTCGGTTGCGAGGATCGAATCGAGGGCTTCGGCATCATTGTATGGCACCTGCCGTGTGAACTCTGCCACCTCCCCCGGAATGCCTGCTGAATCAGGAATACCAAGTGTTGTTGCACCGGATCCTGCCTTGATCAGGACACTGTCATGCGCACCGTGGAATCCTCCTTCAATTTTGAGGATCTTCTTCTTCTGCGTGTATCCGCGGGCAAGCCGGATGGCAGACATGGTCGCCTCTCCCCCGCTTGAGACGCACCGGACCATCTCAATTCCCGGATGGTCACGGATGAGCCGCAGAGCCATCTCTATCTCCAGTTCTACAGGTGTACCATAGAGCCAGCCAGCTTCAAGCTGTTCTGCAATTGCAGTCCTGACAGCATCATCTGCATGCCCGAGTATCATCGGCCCGTATCCAAGGCAGCAGTCGATGAAATCTTCTCCATCTGCAGTTCTGATGTGTCCTCCTTTTCCAGAGACTGTATAAAAGGGGTAGGGCCTGATTGCCCTCACCGGGCTGCTTACCCCTCCCGGAATGAGTTTCTGCGCTTTTGTGAATAAATCATTACTCTTCATGCAACCACCTGCAGACATCTTCTGCAAAATAGGTAATAATCAGGTCTGCCCCCGCCCGCTTTATACAGGTCAGTGATTCGAGGGCAGCCTCTCTTTCATCAAGCCATCCTTTCTCTGCTGCAGCCTTGATCATCGCATATTCGCCACTTACCTGGTATGCAGCAACCGGCACGCCAAGCGTGCGGATCTCTTTTAGGATATCCAGGTAGAACCCGGCGGGCTTGACCATCAGGATATCTGCTCCCTCTTCGAGATCGAGTGCAGACTCACGAAACGCCTCTCTCCTGTTTGCCGGGCTCATCTGGTATGTTGTCCGGTCTCCATACGAATACCCGGAGTCTGCGGCATCACGGAAGGGCCCATAGAGGGCGCTTGCAAATTTGGTTGAGTACGAGAGGATTGGGATCTCAGGATACCCTTCTGAATCGAGCGCCTCCCTGATCGCCTGCACCTGCCCGTCGAGCATGCAGGATGGGGCAACGATATCGGCTCCGGCTTCTGCATGGCTGACTGCGATCCTTTTCATCAGGTCAAGCGAGGTATCGTTGTCGAGATCCGGGTATTCTCCCGTGTCGGTGATGATGCCGCAGTGGCCGTGATCGGTGTATTCGCATGCACAGACGTCGGTGATGATGACCATCCCCGGCAGAGCGGATCTGATTGCTGCTGCCGCCTGCTGGATGATCCCATCCGCAGCATATGCGGATGTGGCAGCTGGATCTTTCTTCCCGGGTATGCCAAAGAGGATTACTGCCCTGATACCTGCCTCATAGAGCCGCTCTGCGGTTCCTTTGAGATCCTGAAGAGGTATCCGGGACTGCCCTGGCATTGAGGGGATTTGCGTCTCTGATACGGCATTTTCATCAATGAAGAGGGGTGCAACCAGATCGGTTCTCCGGAGTTCTGTCTCGCGGACCAACGGCTGGAGCCTTCTTCTCCTGAGTCGTCTCAATCGTGTCTTGGGAAACATAGCTTCTCTCCTTTTGTAATTGCATCAACCAGCATGGCAGCAGTCTCAAGATCGCAATCCTCGGCACTCATCCGGATAGCCATTGTTACATCTGCCAGGATCTTTTTTGTCAGGACGCGGGTGAGATCATCTATGATCCCGTTTGTCTTTGGATCACTGTGTCCCAGCCTGTTGATAGCTTTGTCACGTTCGCGTATCCTGATTGCTTCTGCCCATGTATGGAGGGTTGCGATGGTATCGTTTGCTGCTGCCCGGTTTATTCTCTGGATGAAGGTGCCAAGTTCGTCTTCGATGAGTGAACGGATGGTTTCTGCCTCGTTCTGCCGGGCAAGCATGTTCTCTTCAGATATGGATCTGAGATCATCTATTGTATAGAGATGGACTCCTGCAATCTCTTTGATCGTCTCTTCGGTATCTCTTGGCTGTGCAATGTCGATTATCAGGAGGGGTTTTGGCCCGGTATCAAGTGGCCAGGTTCTCCCCTCCATCGCCTTTGATAGATCGGTATGCCTGATGATCGCATGGGGAGCTGCTGTGCAGGAGATGACAACATCAGAGAGCATGACAAACGGGTAGAGATCCCTGAATGTGACGGCTTTCCCACCGATCTCCTCGGCAAGCTCCACTGCACGCTGGTGCGTCCGGTTTGTCACATAAATGGCGGTTAAGTCTTTCTCCCGGAGTGCCTTGGTGACGAGCTTCCCCATCTCTCCTGTCCCAACGACAAGGATATGCTTCTTCTTCAGTGTCCCGAGGAGATCCTCTGCGAGCCGGACGGCAGCTGATCCGATCGAGACAGATCCACGGTTGATCATCGTCTTCTGCCGGACCATCTGCCCGAAATGGATTGCTGTATTGATGCAGATATCGATGATCTGGCTGTTCCCCCCGCATGCTGTTGATGTGAGGAGTGCCTGCCGCATCTGGCCCATGATCTGATCTTCGCCGACGATCATCGAGTTGATGCCTGCAGCAAGCCCGAGGAGATGCACAAGGGCGCCATGGCCATAATGGATGTGAAACCTGGTTCTCCCAAGGCTCTGCATGTAGCGGGTGAGATCGTCTGCAGTGCCTTCAACGAGAACCTCAACCCGGTTGCATGTCTGGATAAGCTGGACACCCCGGAACCTGGATCGTGCCTGCCGGATGAACTCTTCTTCGTCCTCGAAACGGAACGCTTCGAGTTCATTCTGGGTTGCTGTATGGTGGTCGAGCCCGGCGATGGCTATCGGTACGAGAAGCCCCTCATTCATGGCAATACCTCTCTTTTGCCTTACGTATCGTCTCTTCTTTGTTATTAACCAGCCCTATCTGGATCTCGCTGTCTGCAAGTGCTGCATGCAGTCTCTGCGCCCGCTCCTCCTGCGGAAGTGACGTCTTCTTTAAAGCTTCGCGTAGAACCTGCTGGAGATCGACCAGATTGTCTATCTCTGGTATTATATCAACGAAGCGCTCCCGCAGATGCCTGCTGACCGCAGGGCTTCCCCCACCGGTTGAGAAACCGGCGATGAGGTGGCGGCCCCGGACAACTGATGGTATGATCACGTCCCCCGCTTCTCCATCTGCATTATTAAAGAGGGTATTCTCTTCTGCGGCAAGCTTCCCGATCCGGTTGTTCTGGCTCCGTTCACTTGTCGCGGCGATCACAAGGAATGCCCCGATAATATGGGATCTGATCTCCTCGTCACTCAGGTCTCCAGTATCTGCAACAAGCCTTGTAATCGGCATGCTGCGGATCTCTTCAGAGAAGCTCCTGCTGATGATGGTCACCTCTGCCTCACCAAGGAAATAGCGTGCTTTTCTGGCAGAGACCGACCCCCCGCCGAAGATGATAACCTTTTTGTGTTTGAAACTGATGATCAGGGGGATCATTTCTTCAGAATTGGTGATGCTCTCCTATTAAGATGACGATTTTTCTGAGGCGATGCTATTTTCCATGTACAATCGTCTGATAGCTATGCTCTCCCTGCATCGCCATTCTGGATGCCGCCGGATAGCTCCGGTCTGTTTGGATATCTTCAATTACATTTGGACTGCATCTTCACCGGGTTCTCCACCCGTCTACCATCATATGAGATACTCCGTGATATGCCTGGTGATGCATCCAGCGAAGAGGTGGATCGATATCCATAAATACGGACAATTCCTATTAAGTAAGGTCGCAGACAGGAGCTGTTGCGTCGATAGTGTAGTGGTTATCACTAGGCGTTGCCAACGCCTAAACCCGGGTTCGAGTCCCGGTCGACGCATAGGGAAATATGTCTGATTCCCTTTTTTTTTGGACAGTTTTGTTCACAAGACCAGCCAGGCCTTAACCGGGTGTTGCCGGATTCTCGTTTTCCTTCCGACACCGTTATGAACAAGCAGAAATGAACAACCAGTTGGGAAAACCTGCTGCACGTAGAAACGCTGCTGCAGACTAAGGTATACCTGCTCGTCAGGAGCACAGCATACTCCCAAAGTGAGGTTCTCTCTGTGACACAGCTTGTATGGATTGGAATACTCATCTGCATCTCCCAGTCAGCGATCTTTTCCGGCCTGAACCTGGCCTGTTTTACGATCAGCAGACTGGAGCTGACAATTGAAGCCCGACGCGGCAACAGGGACGCAAAACGCGTTCTTGCGCTCAGGGAGAATGCAAACTTCCTGCTGGTGACGATCCTCTGGGGAAATGTTGCAATTAATGTCCTTCTTGCACTGCTCGCAAACTCGGTGCTGGCCGGGGTTGCCGCGTTTCTCTTCTCAACTGTTGTGATCACGATTGTTGGTGAGATTGCCCCGCAGGCATATTTCTCGCGCCATGCCCTGAGGGTGGCCTCGTTTCTTTCACCCATTCTCAGGTTTTACCAGATTATTCTGTATCCGGTTGCCTGGCCGACTGCAGTCATCCTTAACAGGCTGCTTGGCCCGGAAGGCATCCGGTTCTTCCGTGAAAAAGATCTCCGTGAATTAATCTGGCTGCACATGGAGAGTTCAGAAACTGAGATCGAACGGATGGAAGGCCAGGGTGCGCTGAACTTCCTTGCACTGGATGATGTCGGGCTTGCAGAGGAAGGCGAGCGGATTGACCCGGACAGCGTCGTCATAATCGACTTTGAGAATACGCTTCCAGTATTTCCACATATCAGGAGAGATGTGACAGATCCCTTCCTCCAGGAGATACAGCGTTCCGGGAAGAAATGGATTGTATTAACGGATCCAGAAGGTATGCCAAGGCTTGTGCTGGATTCTGATGAGTTCATCCGTGATGCCCTCTTCAATTCCGGCAGGTTTGTTCCACTCCGCCACTGCCATCGTCCAATCATCACGAAAAACAAGTCCGCAAAGCTTGGTGACGTTATCCCTCTCCTGAAGGTAAAACCGATACGGAGAGGTGATGATGTGATCGATGATGATGTTATTCTTCTCTGGTCTGAAGATGAAAAACGCGTCATCACCGGCGGTGATGTGCTCGGGAGGCTCTTCAGGGGCATTGTTCAGAATCCGGTCATTCCCGATCCTGCGTCTTTTGAAAAATCATGAGTGTGGTGCTGGTGGCAGGACTTGTCCAGGGGGTTGGCATACTGATCAGATCCTTTCGGCAAAGCGCTTTCAGATGCTTATCAGAGAAACCAGCTCATACTTTTTGAAATTTTTTGAACTTTTTTGATAACTATCCCCTGGGTACCAGGTTCGCGTTCCCGATCCGAAAGAATCCCGGTTCTGTCCAGGAAACCTCTGTTTGTTTGGGAATACCTCAATACTGCCCAAAGAGCAACAGATAGAGTGGAACAAGGGTAATCAGACCTCCTGGCCAGCCGACAACAAAGCCGTCGCTCTTTGAGAGATACGAACAGACAGCAGGAGGCTGAATTACTGAAGAGGAGTTGTGGGATTCATAGGATTAGTAGTATTAGTAGGATTAGGAGTATTAGTGGGATTAGAAAGATTTGGAGGATTACAATGAGTATACATTCATCAATACAGGGCCTGCACCTGCAGGATGAGCAGGAGAAGCGATCAGCTGTCCGCTCATTTCTCAGGCGGGCATACATGGCGGAACATGATGATGCAACTGATGACATGCACGTATCATCATTATCAGCTACCCGGTCATAAACCGGGAGTCACACCGGCTATTTTGTCTCGAAAAGCGGGACGAGAGCGAGATGTCTACTCTCTTCAACCAGGCACACGCATCCCTCTCTCTCTCTCAGAATGCCAGGGGTAATGGATACCTTCTCTCTTTCATGAAAAGCATAAATACGTCACCTCTGCTTTGTCAAAAGGGGTCTGTTTCTTGTAGAATTACACTGAATGTATGTACACCATGATACTCATTCTCGGGGTTGGCAATACCCTCCTCTCAGATGATGGAGCCGGGTGTTCTGTTGCAGATGCAATCGCAGTTTCTGCCTCTTCTGCCTCTTCTGCCTCTTCCACCTCTTCGCCCGGCCTGATAGCCTGGAATGGCGGCACAGCCCCGGAGAATTTTACCGCACCCATCCGGCGCGCGTCCCCGGCCCTCCTGATAATCGTTGATGCTGCGAGGATGGGGCTGCCTCCGGGAAGCATCCGCAGTATCCCGCCTGAGAAGATCGATGATACCAGCATCGGCACACACATGCTCCCGCTCTCGCACCTGATCAATTACCTCTCACCCGACATCCCCGACATCCTCTTCATCGGGATAGAACCAAAGACTATTGAGCCGGGAGAGGGGCTGTCGGAGGTCGTGCAAAAAGCAGCAGAACAGCTCATCTGGATGATAAAAAAGAAGGATTTAGCCTCAATTCAGAGACTCTGATCACGCAGATTATTCCTCTTATTCGAATTCCTCTTATTCGACAATCTGGCTCTCGGCGAACCGGTCTTCTGTTGCAAGCAGAAACTCATCGCTCATCGAGAGTACGCCTTTTGGACAGATGTCAGTACACTGTGAACAGAAGACACATTGTGCAACAAATATCCTGACCCGTTTTGTCTCCGGAATGATCTCAATTGCATGTGCCGGGCAGACCTTGAGGCAGAGATTGCAGCCTATACAGCCGTCACGGTCATAGACGATCTTTCCGCGGAAATTCGGCGGCGTCTGGACCGGCGGGTGGATGGCAGCCTCACCTGCTGCAACCTTCTTCAGAAAGCCTGTTACGGACTTTGGGAGGAACCGGGAGGGAAATGGATTTGTCGCGGGTGTTTTGAAGACCTGTGTGAGAATCTCACGGATCATCGGGAGGGTTGGAAGACCCATCTCAGAACCACCCCGCAAAGACAGAATCAAGGATTATCAGCGAGAGCCCTGCAAGCCCGATAAGTCCCAGGTAGACCCAGAAGAGGGTGACCACATGGTTGATCCGGAACCGTGCAATACCAGTTCTGATGATAGTCACCGAGAGGATCATGAGCACGATCACCTTCAGGAAGAAGAAGATGAAATCGGCTGTGAATGCCGCATATGATGTCAGGCCGAGAACCGGGGAGATGTTCCATGGGAAGAAGATTGCAATTGCCAGCCCTCCCATAACAAGGGTCTTGACACCCTGGGCAACCGTGAAGAGTCCAAGGTTCTTCCCGGAGTACTCAACGAGAAGCCCGCCTGCCAGCTCGGTCTCTGCTTCAGGTGAATCGAACGGAATCTTTGAGAGTTCAGCAGGTGTCACCCAGGCAAGCGTGAGCAGAAGGAGGAGCAGGCCAAGCATGCCAAGTGGCCCGACAAGTGTCCAAACAGGGTTTTCTGCAATTACCGCAAGCGAGAACGGGTTTGCGATCCCTTTTGAATAGAGGAGCCAGGCAATTGCGATCACGGCTGAGGCAAGCGGAAGCTCGTATGCGATCATACTTACCATCTCACGCTGGGCACCGACTGTTGCATAGGGTGATCCCGAGGCAAACCCTCCGGCAACCATCGCAAGTGCCGGGACAGCCAGCAGGTACATCACCAAGATCAGATCCCCATAGCCCCCGAGGATCGGCACCATGGATCCGATCGGGAGATAGAGCAGTATAACCAGTGACGAGGCGAGTGCGACGATCGGTGCGGCATTGAAAATACCTGGAATTGCGTTCTCAGGAACGATATTCTCTTTTGAGAGGAGTTTCCGCAGGTCAATAACCGGCTGGAGAAGCGGGGGGCCGATCCGTGCCTGCATGCGTGCTGAGATCCGACGGTCAATACCAAGGAGGAGAAGCCCGATCAGAATCCCGATAACGGAGAGTACAAATGCTGCACCAACCGTCAGCACCATATTCTCAGGTGTCAGCATCCCTGTATCCTCCGTGTCTTCTCAACCGAGAGGCGATGGAGATCCTCTTTCGTCATCAGGCTCCGCGTATCGCCCCTGATCACGGCAACCCTGTCGGTGCAGGAGAGGCATGGGTCGATCGAGGCGACGACGACTGGAATGTCGGCAAGCTGTTCCCCCTCAAGGATTGGTATCCATGAATGGAGGTTGCTGTATGACGATGCCTTAATCTTCCACATGGCAGGGGCCTCATGGCCGTCCATTGCCACATAATGCAGACACTCACCTCGTGGGGCCTCATGCCGCCCTACAGCCTCTCCATGGGCTTTTTTGCAGGCAGACAGGAGCTTGGGGAGTTTCTTTTCCCAGAGGATTTCGCCCGCTGGCATCTCTTTGAGGCATGTCTCAATGATCCCAATGGACTGTTCTATCTCAAGGAGCCTTACAACTATCCGATCATAGACATCTCCATTGATCTCCCCTCCATATGCTGAGGGAAGGATCGGGGAGATCTCAAGATCCCCGTATGCCGAGTAGGGATAATCGACCCTGACATCCTTTACCACCCCGGATGCCCGCGCTGTCGGCCCGACTGTGCAGAGGTGCAGCGCCTCTTCAAATGAGAGGATTCCTGTCTCTTTGCACCTGATCGAGATCGTTGTATCATGAAGGAAGAGCCTGAGCATCTTCCCAAGGAGGCCACGGTAATTGTCCAGGCAGGCATGAATTGTCGGGTGCTGTTCCGGGGTAATATCCCGTCGCACCCCGCCGATCTGAACAAGTCCATAGTTTATCCTGTTTCCGGTGATATGTTCGATGACGTCAAGGGACTCTTCACGGACACGCCATGCAAGGTAGAAGAGGGTATCAAACCCAAGCTCGTGGGCGGCAACACCTGCCCAGAGGAGATGGGACTGGATCCGCTCAAATTCTGCGATGATGACCCGGATATAATCTGCACGTGCAGGAACCTCGATATCAACAATCTGCTCAACGGCACGTGCAAACGAGAGCGAATGCGTAACCCCGCAGATCCCGCAGATCCGGTCTGTCAGGTGGACGATCTGGACAGGATTCCTCCGCATACCCATCCACTCAATCCCACGGTGGGTCTGGCCGGGGGCAAAGTCCGCCTTTTTGACGACCTCGCCCTCCATCTCAAAGAGGAACTGCACCGGCTCCTTGAGCGCCGGGTGGACCGGCCCGATTGGAACCACATACGGTGCCTTCTTCATTCCTGTATCATCAGTCATCGGTCCTCACCTCTCTTCTCTCCCGGGTTATCCTCTTCACCCTTCGTTGTTTCGTCCGGTTCAGGGGCTTTTGTCTTCACATCTTCTTCGGTCTTCCCTTCCGGCTTCTGCTGCTCTTCTGTCTTCGGGTCTTTGTCAGCTGTTTCTTCCTTCTTCTCCTCTCCTTCCGGTATCTCCTGCTCTTCTGTCTTCGGGTCTTTGTCAGCTGTTTCTTCCTTTGTTTCCTCTCCTTCCGACTTCTGCTGCTCTTCCATCTTTGGGTCTTTGTCAGCTGTTTCTTCCTTCTTCTCCTCTTCTTCCGGTATCTCCTGCTCTTCCTTCTTCAGGTCTTTGTCAGTTGTTTCTTCCTTTGTTTCCTCTCCTTCCGGCTTCTGCTGCTCTTCCTTCTTTGGGTCTTTGTCAGCTGTTTCTTCCTTCTTCTCCTCTTCTTCCGTCTTCTTCTCTTCTGCAGCCTTCTTCGGCTTTTCCTTTCCTTCTGTCTTCTTCGGCTTCTCCGGCTCTTCTTTCTCAGTCACCGGGGGTACAGGGCGGTCTGTTGGCCGGCCGGTCTGCCAGAGATTTTTGATCATGGTGTCAGGAATTCCGGATTCATCCTTTCTGAGCGGGTAGACACCCTCTGGAAAATCTTCAGGCAGAAAGAGCCGCCTGCCATCAGGAATATCGGTTATCGTAACACCATACATCTCCTGCTTTTCCCGCTCGGTAAAGAGTGCACCTGGAATCTGGTCGCTGATTGTTGGCAGGCTGAGATCGTCTTTTGCAAGCAAAACAGTAAATGTCACCATGTACTCGCCATGTGTTCTCCCATAGTAGATGGAGAAGATATACTGCATCCGGAGTTCATCACCGACATCCCATCCTGATATAACAGAGAGGTGAGGGTAGGAAAACTCCTTTAAGAGGTCAATTGAAGGTTTTAGGATCTCGCGGGAGATTGTCATCCAGATATTGATATTTTCATTCTTTTTTGCCCCCTCAGCCCTGATCTGAATCCGTGATTCGGTGATCGCATCACCAAACTTCCCGGTATAGCAGTTGATCAGCTCCTCAGGGGACAGTATCGTTTCGTTCATTGCTCACCTCCTTCCAGGCGTTCGAGTTTCTGGAGTGCAGTGACCACCCCATGAATGATTGCTTCAGGACGTGGCGCACATCCCGGCACGTAGACATCAACTGGAATGATCTCGTCAATTGGTCCTTCCAGATTATATGAATCATAGAAGACACCGCCGGACTGGCCACATGTCCCGACACAGAGGACAACTTTTGGGTCAGGGATCTGGTCATAGACCCGCCGTAAAACCGGCCCCATCTTCTTTGTCACAGGGCCTGTGACAATGAGGAGATCGGTATGTTTTGGTGATCCGACCAGTTTTATCCCAAAGCGTTCGGGATCATACCGGGGCGTGATCGTTGCCACGATCTCGATCTCACAGCCATTGCAGGACCCGGCATTAAAGTGAAATGCCCAGAGTGACCGGCTGAATGCTTTTGAGATCTTCATTGGACGATCACCACCACTGCACAGATGGCGATCATAACGCCGAAGTACCAGAGCATGTAGTCATTTAAATCTCCTGAATGAGCCGGGATGACCCGGGAATAGAACCCTTTCAGGCCTTCGGTGAAACCCCAGTAGACATTGCCTCCGCGGATATGAACAGCATTCTTTTCGGGCTCAGGGTTTCCTGAGAGGTATGGCCGCTCCTGTTCACTCCCTCTTCGATATGTTGATACCCCCCGCCTCCAGAGCAGGTACGCAACCAGGCTTGTGACCAGGCCGGCAAGTATCAGAAAGACCGGGTTCCAGAACCCATATCCTGTCAGTAGTGTTCCTGTCAGTTCCATAATTCTAGACCCCTCCCATAACTGAGGCAATATAGCCGCTCTGGTCTATGAATGCAAGGGCTGCTGGTTCAACAATTGTCTTCACCACAAAGTCAGGGAAGATCCCAAAGAGGATGATCAACACGGCAAGCAGACCCATGCCAATGAGCATCGGAAGCGGGACCTCCTTCACCTCTGCAAACTGTGGGAGCCGCGGGCCCATGAACATCGAATGGAAGACCTTCACGAATGAGGCAAGCGTCATGATCGAGACCACCATTGCGATGACTGAAATGAACGGGTTGAAGATGAAGACCGACTCATAGATCATCAGTTTCGAGGCAAATCCATTAAACGGCGGTATTCCGGCAATCGCAAGTGCTGCGATGATGAAGAATCCCATCGTCCATTTCATTGTATGGCCGAGCCCGCCGAGTTCATTGAGGTTTTTTGTTCCACACCGGTAAATCACCGCACCGGCGATCAGGAAGAGAAGACCCTTGTAGAGTGCGTAATTAATGATATGGAATATTCCTCCCTCCATTGCGACAAAGCCAAACTCTGCCATCATGGTGGTATCTCCAAGAACAGCCACACCGACGCCAAGACCGGTCAGCATATAGCCGATCTGTGAGACGGAATGATATGCCATCAGCCGCTTCACATCCTTTTGCGGGAGTGCCATCGCAACCCCGATGAACATCGAGAGGACACCAAGGATGATAATCACCCATCCGACAGTCACCACATTCATGGTCAGGCCAAAGAGACTGAATGCCATTCTGAAGATTGCATAGAGGCATGCCATACTGGAGATGATCAGGAGTGCGGTTATGGATGATGGCGCACTCGAATAGGTGTCAGGAGTCCAGAAGTGCATCGGGACAGCCCCTGACTTCATGGCAAGCGAGGTGATCATCAGGACGACTGCCACAAGCGAGAGGCCTGTGAACTCAATCACTGATGCAATATAGGCGATATTCAGGGAATTGTACTGGCCATAGAGCATTCCAACAGCAAAGAGGAACATCATAGCTGAAATGGCAGAGATGAACCCATACTTCAGGCCGCCCTCGACTGAAAAGCCTTTGTTGATCCGGTATGAGGCAAGTGCCGCACCGGCAAGCGAGTTGATCTCAAGGAAGACGAAGAAGTTGAAGAGATCACCTGTAGTCACCATGCCAAAAATACCTGCCATCAGCAGGAAGAGGAGGGCATAGTAGCCGTCCTGGCCGGTCTGTTTTGATTCGCTTGAGATCGAATACAGGGTGACTGAAAACATCATGATCGCTGCTGTCAGAACCATGAATGCCGACATCGCATCGATCACAAAGATGATCCGGATAGGCACTCCTCCCGAATCGATGGGGATGGTGAGTGCAGAATCGACTGCTCCAAGAGAATAGACGAGAGTCCCGTTTACAAGAACTTCCTGTACCAGAAGGAGCGCTGCCCCGACTGTTGCAAGCATCGCAAGTATAACCCAGGAGTTCCGTATCCGTTCCCCGACGAGGCCGACAAGCGGCATTGCAAATGCCGCCAGGAAGGGAATTGCCACCAGAAGTGGTGCATACATGCTCATTCGCGGAGCCTCCGGATGTGGTTTGTCTCAACAGAGCCATAGTACCGATACAGGATCATGGCAAATGCAAGCAGCAGTGCTGTTGTGGCAAATCCGATCACAATATTTGTCACGGTCATCGCCTGCACAGTCGGGAGGACCATCACCCCAGCGGGTGCATCAGTGAAGATGGGCGCAATACCGCCTTCACGATACCCGAGTGTGACAAGGAAGAGGTTGACTGATCCCTCGATGATCGCAAGGCCCATGATCATCTTGATCACGTTCTTTTTGAGGAGGATCGTCGCGATCCCAATCCCTGCAAGCAGGACAATGGCAATATAGGGTATCTGCTCAATCATCTAGCTCCTCTCCTTTATACCTGACAGGAGCGCAAGCAGGATGACCCCGATTGCACCCAATACTTTGATACCAACAGCGATGTTCATGATCGGAATGACCCCTCCGGTGTTGAGGTTGGCAGGTCCAGGTCCAAAGGGAACAAACTCGCCGAATATGAGGCCTCCCGGGAAGAGCCAGTTGTAGAAGAAGCCTGCTCCAAGAAGCATTGCCGAGAGTGCGGCAATGAGAAAGAGCAGCAGCCCGGTGGACTCAAACGTCTTCATCATCACCATCCGTACAATCCTGGTAAACTCCTCGTACCGGTATGCAAGCAGGAGAAGCAGTATACCTGATGCAAGGATAGCACCTCCCTGGAAACCTCCTCCGGGTGTCACATGGCCATGGATGACAATATAGAGTCCAAAGACCATGATGAAGGGGAAGAGAACGTCTGCTGCGGTCCTGATGATAAGGCTCATCTGCATTATTCTTCCTCCCGTTTCCGAAACATCAGCATCGTCCCAAGGGCGGCAGTGAACAGGACGACCGCTTCACCGAGTGTGTCAAGGCCCCGGTAGTCGAAGAGGACAGCGGCAACGACATTATTTGCACCACTTTCCAGCTGGCTGTTCATAATGACGTACCGATCCATCGGGTGATCAGGTGGATGGCCAAATGAGAGGCCGGTTGCGATAACTCCAAGCATCAGCACCATCAGCACCACGACGATGATTGAGATCTGCCGTCTCATGGCTGATCAGCCTCCTTTCGAACAGTGCCACGGATGGCAATAAGAAACGCAGCAGTTGTGAGTCCGGCACCAATTGCTGCCTCGGTAATTGCAACATCCGGAGCCTTCAGCAGGTAGAACTCAAGTGCAAGGAGCAGGCTGAATATTCCAAATGCAATTGTGGCAGAGACAAGGTCTTTGAAGATGAAGACAAGGACTGCAGTGATGATCAGTCCGGTTAAGACGATTCCATGAAGAAGTATCTCAATCACGCTTTTTCACCTCCTGCAGGCGGTCGACAACAGCTGGATCCGGCAGCTGGCCGCTTTTATGAGCAGCCCGTGCGATTGCATGGGCACCTGTTGCATTCGTAAAGGCAATGGCGATGACTACCAGGATCGTATGGGTGGCCAGGGTAAGGTACTGGCTATCGCCTGTATCAGCAAGCAGTCCTGCTGCATAGAGTATGACTCCGATTGCCAGAAATATTGTCCCGAATGTTGCCATTTTCGTCTCTGCATGGAGACGGGTATAGACATCGGGGAACCTGAGGATGCCGATGACACCAAGCGCATTGAAGATGATCCCAATTGCGATACAGAGCGTGGCAGCAGTTGTCAGCGTCATAGTTCTCCTCCAATATATTTTGCTATCGCGAGTGTTCCAAGGAACGAGAGAAGTGCATAGACAAGTGCGACATCAACAAAGATCGTCTGTCCAAAATATGCAGCCATGAGAATCATCGATGCAACAATAATGGTGTTGATGGTGTCAAAGGCAACGACGCGGTCAGGAATGGTCGGCCCAAGAGTGAGCCTGACCCCTGCGAGCAGTATCAGCAGGGCAAGTATCGCTATCGCAGCAAACAATACGTCATTCATTCGGCAATCCTCCGGATCCATGCGGGGATATTGAAAAAGGTAAAGAGTTGTCCTGCTTGAATGATCTCCTGGTCACGGAGCGCATCAGGGACATTAATCAGGTGTACATAGAGCTCACGGCTCTCCTCATTGATATCAACCGAGAGAGTGCCAGGTGTGAGCGTTATTGAGTTTGCCAGAATAAGAATGCCGAGATCGGTCTTCATCCCGCTCTCGACCCTTAGAATGCCAGGCTTTACCCTGCCGGTGATCACCCTTCCCGCAACATCGATATTCGCCCGTGCCATCTCTATAAAAAGGGGGAATACTGCATATACAGCAAGAAGCAAAAGCCGGATCGGGTTTGCCATACGCAGTGATTCTGACCTGCAGAGGATCCGGTGTGATGCAATACCAACGATCACAGCTACAATGAGTCCAAAGGCCAGCTCAGGTATGGACCAGAGGAGAATTGTCCCTGATCCGGCTGTCAGCAGTAAATAGACTGCAAACGCCGCAAGAGTTGTTGCAAGGAAGCGCATCACGGGTGATTAACCCCCTTCGTGCAACGGCATTCCAGTGTCGGTTTCCACAAAGAAAACCAAATACACCGCAGCTCAAACACCTGCCCTTTTTCTGTCATGATCAATAATGATCTTTTCCTAAAATATGGCTTTCCATCGAAGTCTGGTAATTTCTCCTGATCACACATGAAATTCCCTCAAGGATCATGACGCGCCGTACCTCCCATGTATCAAATATGATTCAGACGCTTTTGTACATCTGAAACAGTACGATCTACCAGGCAGGAAACCACCAGCTTTAGCCGTGGGTAGCTGACGCGGACTGGCTATATTGGAGCACGTCTGCTCCATTGCTATTTGCAAATCGTCCTGATACTCACGGGGGGCATGCTCTGTTGTGAATCAAGATAGTCAGGGCTCTCCCATGACCGCAGCAATGTATCCATATCTGTCCACAAACCCAAGGGCTGCAGGTTCGATGAAGGTGGTCAGTACAAACCCTTCAAAAACTCCGGAGAGGATGACCAAAAGAGCAAGCATTCCCATTCCAACGAGCATCAGAAGCGGGACCTCTTTAACCGCCACGTTTGGATGCTCACCGCTCCTGGCTATGAATACGGCATAGAATACCCTGGAAAAAGCCACCAGTGTCAGGAAAGAGACAACAATTGCTATAACTGAGATAAATGGATTGAATGCGAAGAGTGATTCATAGAGGAGTTTCTTTGAGGCATGTCCATTAAACGGCGGGATTCCGACGATAGCAAGCGTTCCAATGATATAGAAGCACATCGTCACTTTCATCGTCCTGCCAAGTCCCCGGATATCTTTCAGATTCCTGGTTTTGCACCGGTAGATAACCGCACCCGCCGCAAGGAAGAGAAGCCCTTTGAAGAGGATATAATTCATCATATGAAAAATACCTCCTTCGATTGCCATGAGCCCGTATGCATCCATAAGGGGCTGGCTTCCAAGCACGGTAATGCCAACGCCAAGTCCGGTGAGCATATAGCCTACCTGGGAGACGGAATGGTATGCAAGCAGCCTCTTTATATCATCCTGTGCAATTGCCATGGTAATACCAATAAACATGGAGAGAATGCCAAGAATGATGAGTATCCAACCGATCGTGACGACGTTCAGGGTGAGTCCAAAGAGGGTGAATGTTATTCTGAAGATGGCATAGAGGCTTGCAATACTGGATACGATGAGAAGTGGGATGATAGAGGATGGTGCACTGGAGTATGTGTCCGGTGTCCAGAAATGCATCGGAACAGATCCTGCTTTCATGGCGAGTGATGTGACCATGATAACGGCTGCAACCAGCGAAAGGCCGGAAAATTCGATGACAGAAGCAATATAGGCAATATTCAGCGAGTTGTACTGCCCATAGAGTATCCCGACTGCAAAAAGGAGAAACAGGGCTGCAATTTTTGATACAAATCCATATTTAAGTGCCCCCTCAACTGCCAACCCATGGTTAATCCTGTATGCGACCAGTACGATGCCTGCAAGTGAGTTGATCTCAAGAAAGATAATAAAATTGAATAAATCCCCGGTAGTGACCATGCCAAAGATCCCGGCCATCATCAGGAGAAACAGGGTGTAGTAAATGTCCTCACCAGTCTGTCTGAACTCAGCAGTCATTGAATAGATGAGAACGGCAGCCATCATCACTGCTGCAACAAGCACCATACATGCCGACATCGGGTCTATGACAAAGAGAATCCGGATCGGAATGCCGGCAGAATCAAAAGGAATGGCAACTGAGGGGTCAGGAGCGCCGAATGCATAAATGACAGTGCCCTTCGTCAGCACCTCATGCGTGAGCAGAAGGCTGCAGCCAACCGTTGCAGCCGTCACAATGAGTACCCAGATGTTGCGAAGCCGACTGCTGATCATACTGATAAGCGGCAGTGCGAATGCACCGGCAAGTGGTAGTGCGATCAGGAACGGGACATAACAGCTCACTTCTCTCTCCTCCCGGGACAGGGGCTTGCAGGATCTCTTTATTATTCTGGCATACTCGTCATATTTTTACCGCTCTGTATATCGTCTGGATGAATTGAGTACATGATTCTGGATTTTGATCGAAATACCATTCGTTCATTCTCTCAAATGAAAACGGTTCTCCGTCACAACGTCTGATCCTGATCTCTTATCCTAAACCTCTTATCCTAACCTCTTATCCTATGTACATGTGTACCTGTCGATGATTGGATATAGAGCAGGCGTCAAATATATATTCACGCATGAAATCCCTCTTTGCAGGTGTAAATCCCCTTCACTGGTGTGATTCCTGCCATGTACCGGTGCTTGGAAGACGCTGCGGCTGCGGTGGATCTGCCCGGCAGGTGGAGATCACGCCACCTGGAGATGTCCGGCCCGCCTTTCCTCAGGATATCGGGCTGATCAACAGTATATTTGAGGAGGCGTTTGGCACACCCCTTATTCCACCAGGCCATCTTGCGCTCCTGAACAAGGTCCCGGATACTGACCGGATGGAAGAGATAATCCTTGGTGGAGCGGTTGTCGGGGCGATCCGCTATCTTCCCGAAGAGAGGCGCTGGGAGGCGCTGCCCCGGATACACTCAGCTCTTCATGCCCCCCCACAGCGGGGGTATGTTGTTGTCAGTGACGATGCAGCGTCTTTTATAAGCTCCGGATCCAGTGTCCTTGCTCCGGGAGTGGTCAGGGTAGATCCCGATATCCGGAAGGGCGACGAGGTCTTTGTCCTGACTCCTGATGGTGCCTGTATCGGTGTTGGGCGTGCAAAGATGAGTGGCGATGAGGCGCGTGCAGCCACCCGCGGCCAGGTTGTCCGCCTCCGGAAGAACAGCCCGCAGACATATCTTCCTGGTGCTGCCACCTGGGAGGATGCGGTTTCTGCAAATGCCGGGATCCTCTCATCAATTGAGGGTGAATCCATCAGGTTCATCCAGGAGTGTGTGAGCGCAGAAAACCTCCCCCTCACGGTCTCCTATTCCGGGGGAAAAGACAGCCTGGCCACCCTGCTGGTGACACACAAAGCAGTCGGCCCTGTCCCCCTCCTTTTTGCTGATACGGGCCTTGAGTTTCCAGAGACAGTTGAGAATGTGCAGACTGTTGCTGAAGCCTATGGCCTCCCGGTCTATATGGCATATGGAGAAGACGGGTTCTGGGAGGGTTTTTCAAGGCACGGTCCCCCTGCAGTTGATCTCCGGTGGTGCTGCAAGGCATGCAAACTGACACCTGTCCGCGACACTATTGAGCAGGAATGGGGCAGATGCATCTCGGCAATCGGCCAGCGGAAATACGAGTCTGCCAGGCGCCGGAGGAGCAGGCGTGTCTGGCAGAATCCAAATGTCCCAAACCAGCTCTCGATTGCGCCCATCCAGCACTGGAACGCCCTGCATGTATGGCTCTATATTTTCAGGGAGAACGCTCCCTATAACAGGTTATATGAGCTTGGACTGGATCGGATTGGCTGTTACATGTGTCCGTCTACTGATCGTGCACATTTCCAGATGATCGAGAGCCGGTATCCACAACTCTGGGAAAAGTGGCGATCGGCTGTAACTGCATTTGCAAAACGATCCGGGAGATCAGAAGACTGGTTTGAGAGTGGAGCATGGAGAATCCATAAGGAACAGATCGATGACGAAGATAGCCATTATTGATTACGGGCTTGGAAATCTCAGGTCCGTATACCGGGGAGTCGAGCGTGCGGGTGCGCGATCCGTAATCACGCATGACCCGGAGGAGATCAGCGCAGCCGATTCAATCATCCTTCCAGGCGTGGGTGCGTTTTCTGAGGGGATGGGCAGGCTCTCGCCGGTTGCGCAGACCATCCTCTCACTGGCAGATAACCGTCCCCTCCTTGGGATCTGCCTTGGGATGCAGATGCTGATGGAGACGAGTGAGGAGCATGGCGATCATGCGGGACTCTCTCTTGTTCCCGGGCGGGTGCTGCGGTTTCAGCCGGCCCCGGGAATCAAAATCCCGCATATGGGTTGGAACAGAGTCTATCTGGCTGCAGAGGACGACCCCCTCTTTGAGGGTATAGAGGATGGCAGCTACTTCTATTTTGTCCATTCATACTATGTCGACTGTCCACCGGCATACCGGCTCTGCGAGACTGAGTACTCGATCCGGTATGCATCTGCTGTGAAAAACAAACGTATCTACGGGGTGCAGTTCCACCCTGAGAAGAGCAGCGAAACAGGGCTGCTGCTCCTGCAGAACTTTATTGAGATGGCGTGAGCCTGATCCCCGGGAATATTCCTTTTTGTCGAGGGGTATTTCCAGATACCTCTCTCTTCTCACGGCTTCTCGTACCGGTACCAGATGACGGCCTCATAGAGGATCAGTGCCGCAAGGACGAGGCAGCCGCCAAGGAAGAAGGCAATGACAAACTCATGCACAAACGGGGGGAGTGGTGCAGCAGTATCCACCGCCCGTTCAACTGCGGGCATTGCGTCCGGCGGCGCCCCAAGGACAACGAGGTCATCTGCATACGCATAGTGTGGCTGAAGCATTGGGAGATAGAGTGAGAGGACTGCTGTTCCTGCTATGAAGAGACCAAGCGTGGCCGCATACTTCTTCATCATGCCAATTGCGCTCTGTCTTGCCGGGGCAACGACGTAGACCTGGTTCTTCATCCCGTAGAGCTTGACTTCCCGTCCTTTTGCACTCCATCGTGTATCAACGACCTCGATGACTCCGGCATCAAGCAGGTTGCCAAGATGGTACTTTGCGGTCGTGAGGGGAATCTGCAGGTCTCCAGCCAGTGCTGTTGTGCTCTTCGGCCCCCCGGCAAGACCCCTGAGGAGATCGCAGGCAGTCGGGCTTCCCATTGCACGTGCGATCTTCTGGGCCTGTTCGTCGCCTGGTTCAAGGAATACTATATCGTCAGCCATGGAGTCTGGATTGAATTATCTCTTCTGCTTTTTGTAGTGCATCAGGGATGGCAGTCTCGTCTTTGCCTGCGCCCTGGCCAAGACCTGGTTTCCCGCCGCCCTTGCCGCCAAGGACGGCGCAGACTTCCCGTGCAAGCTCTCCGGCATTGACAGCCTCTGATCCGGATCCTGCAATGACACGTATGCCATTGTCATTTGATATGAATAATGCAACGCCATTTCGATCAGCGATACCGGTTGCAATCATAATCAGTTCTTTTCCAGGGAGATCCAGCTGGCGGATAACCACTTCGACACCGTGAACGTCATCTCCCCTGAGGTTTTCGAGCTGAAGGCCAGCAAGGCGGTTCTCAAGCTCCTCGATCTCCTTTCCACGGTCCTTCCATTCAGCAAAGAACCTGTTTACCGACTGCGGAAGGTGCTCAACCTGGACAGAGAGGGCATCTGCTGCTTCATTGACGAGATCCTGCAGGTGCTGCATCGCATAGATTGCGGCGAGTCCTGCAGAGAATTCGATCCGCTCTATCCCGTCCTGGATATGCTCGATTCTGAGTATCTTGATGATCCCGACCTCGCCACTGCTCCGGCAGTGTGTTCCCCCGCATGCCTGGACTTCAGTGCCCATCTGGACGATCCGAAGCTCTCTGCCGGGGGGGATCCCGCCCTGGTAGAGGTCAAACCCGTATTTCTGCTCGGCCCGGTCTCTCTCCTCCACCTTGATAAATATCGGGATGTTCTCCATGATCAGGTGATTAGCGGCAATCTCAATCCGTTTTGCCTCTTCAGGTGTGATATGGGTATAATGGCGGATATCAAGCCTCGCACTCTCAATTCCCTTCTGGGCTCCCGCCTGGTGGACATGAGGTCCAAGAATATCTTTACATGCGCGAAGGAGGACGTGTGTTCCGGTATGGTGGCGCATCAGTGACCAGCGCCGTTCCTCATCCACGATCCCCTTAACCCGCTCTCCGCGTTTCAGGACTCCGCCTTTGATCTTGTGGAGTATCCGGTCATTCTGGATGATGACATCATCCACCCGGACAACATTCTCTGTTGTGACGAGCGTTCCGGTATCAGAAGGCTGGCCTCCACCTTCTGGGTAGAAGAGCGACTGATCGAGGATGACATACCCGTCGAAGTAGTCGATGACGATTGCGTCGAACTCAAACTCGTATGGCCGTTCATAAAAGAGCTTCTTGGTGGGGGGGAGTTTGTCAACGCGTTCGGCATATGGGGTCATCTCAGACTCTTCCAACACCACATCTGCTTCCGAATGCATGTCAGCAATGATCGAGTCGAGATCGTCAGGCAGATCAAATGACGCTCCTTCTTTGTTCAGGATATCACGCATCATTGCCGTTGGTATCCCGTGAGATTCATAGAGCGTGATCATCTCAGAGAGGGGGACCGGTTCCTTCTTTTTGATATGGGCCTGTGCTGTCCTCTGCACCACGCGCTTTCCACGGGCTATGGTCTGGGTGTATTTCTCGGTTTCACGGTCTATAATCTCACGAACAATATCTGTCTCCTGTTCAAACCGGTCAAAGCCGATACCTTCCATATGCTGGAGGACGAGATCAGAGAGATTGTCCTCAATATCCAACTCACCAATCATCCTGAGGCTCCGCCTGAGAACAAGACGGGCAAGATAGCCTTCCCTGACATTTGATGGGATGATACAGTCGCCGAGCATGTAGGCAAGGCAGCGGGTGTGGTCGCAGAGTGCATAGATCTGTTCGAGTGGAACGATCATCTCCTCAAGTGTATCGACACTGACGCCGATTGAGTCAGCGACCTTATGTCTCAGGTTGACGAGCTTCTCTCCCCGTATATCGATGAGACCGGCGTACTTTGAATTTTTGCCAAGTATTTCAGTAAATTCAGGGTTGCCGAGGAGATTTTCCAGGCCAGCCGATCCCATCAGCTGGGAGACCATGTCTGGAAAGAGTGCGTCATAAATGGTTGGGGAGCCACTGGATGCCCAGACGAAGCGTTCAAGGCCATACCCGGTATCGACGATCCGAAGGTCCATCGGGTAGTAGTCTTTCCCATCTATCATGATCGGATCGTGATCCGTTTGTTTTCTGCCAAGGTTCATGAAGACGAGCGTGGCAACTTCCAGGCCCCCGATGAGCACCTCGACACTCGGTCCGGCATTGCCCCCGCCATACCAGGGATGCTCCTTGAATGTGACGGTGTCGAGGTCACCGCCGATTGAGGTCAGAAATTCAGCGCAGTACTCGACAGTCTCTTCTTTCCAGTAGATCTCGTCATCGTCACGGTTGAAGGTGTGATGGGCCATCATCTCAAAACAGGTGAGGTGGCGGCCGGAGCGGCCGACTGAGTCGAGATCATTTAACCTGATGCATGGCTGGGAGATGGCAAGGGGGTTTGCCGGGGGAGGGACGACTCCGCCGGTGACAAATGGCTGGAAGTCGGCAATTGATGCAATCGTCAGG
The DNA here is from genome assembly GCF_038751955.1 of Methanocalculus natronophilus. Classification (NCBI taxonomy): domain Archaea; kingdom Methanobacteriati; phylum Methanobacteriota; class Methanomicrobia; order Methanomicrobiales; family Methanocalculaceae; genus Methanocalculus; species Methanocalculus natronophilus. The sequence continues at coordinate 70,644 of NZ_JBCEXH010000007.1, forward strand.
TAGATATCATCACGCCACCTGGCTGCAACAGGATAGCGCTCGATTCGTGTATGTCCCCGCTCTTCAAAAAAAGAGAGGAATGTCTCTCTCATCTCATCTGGAGAATGCGGACTGAATACAGGATTACCGATGAACTGGTACGGTTCACAGGGTGCATCCCCGCACAACTCCCGATCCGGATCAAGTGTCCAGAAGGCAGCGCCACATGAGCTGCATATCCTTCGGGTAAAACCATTGACTCGGAAATATTCCAGCTCGTATTCTTCAGAAAGCATGGATAATCACGTGTTTGGTATAGGTTCTGTTCGAAGCCATATATGGTTTCTCTGTTGATCCCATCCATTTCTCCCCCAAATGCCGGGAGTATCTATCCGGCAGGAGCGATCCCGGAGATATTACGTTTTTTCGATCTCGATCGTTCTGCTTCTGGTTTCGGAGTACCAGAGATCGTATTCCTCATAGAGATCGCAGATGCTGGCGATCCGGACCGCCAGGCTGTGCCAGCAGATGCCGCCGCGATAGAGGAAATCGTCACATGTACAGAAGCCGTTCTCAACGATATATTCGGCAGTTCTCCCGACAACTACCCAGAAATCACGGTATTTCTTGACATTGCCCCGCTCTGCTGCGCGGATCGCTTTTTCGCCGCGTTCCTGGTAGGCGTGAATGAGGGATTGTTGTGCGGCATCCGAGAGGCATCCCTCGTTTTGCAGAAGAACAAATGGGTCAATCATATGAAGATGCAGCTTTCGGGGGGGTCATCGATGTAGGTCCAGCCCATCCTCCGGGAAATATCCTTTATGCCTGGAGATTCAAGGCTGTAGTGTGTCGCCTCAATGCAGGGAAGGGGGGCGATCCGGGCGTTGCTGTGTTTCATCTCAGAGGATATCAAAACATCTGCTCCAAGATCCAGTGCTTCCTGCATGAGCTCAGGTCTAAAACCCGATCCCCCGACGACGGCGATACGGCTGGTCTTCTCAATTGTGCCATAGATCCTGAGCCCGCAGCCGAGTTTCTCGAGTATCTCCTTCAGGTTCAGCCCGCAGTCGCCAACGATGCCCAGGCTCATCCGCGATCTGTTCGAAAGGCCGATCAGATCCGCCAGCGCATCATTGATCCCCCCGTCTGCATGGTCGAAGTTTGTATGCATGACAAAGAGATTCATCTCGTTGCTGAGCAATGTCCGGAGTATGCGCGCTGTTTGTCCGGTAATCCTGGTCACCGGTGTGAAGAGAGGGGTGTGATGCACGACAAGCATATCTGCCTGAAGAGCGGCAGCTGCTTCTATGACATTTTGTGTGGGATCAAGTGCGGCGCATATCTGGTTGATCTCTTCTTTTCCCTCGACAACGAGCCCGATCTTGTCGGAATCAAACTCTTCGGCACGCTCAGTAGGGGCTATCTCCTCCATAAGGCTTAGAAATGCCGAGATATTCATGATGTACTACTCTGGTTCTTGAGGGGATAGCTGTTGTGGAGAATTTTATTACTGCAAGTTATAAAGAAGAGCACTTAATAATGAGGGGAGAATATATTTTGTATGCAAAAATCCATCGAAGAGATCAATACACGAATTCGCGATGGAAGTGCCGTTGTTATTACCGCCGAAGAAATGCCGGATATCGTCTCGGAACTGGGCGAGGAAGGTGCGCTTCAGAAGGTCGATGTTGTAACAACCGGTACCTTCGGCGCGATGTGCTCATCGGGAGCGTTTCTGAACTTCGGACATTCCGATCCCCCGATCAGGATGGAGCGTGTCTGGCTCAATGATGTCGAGGCGTATGCCGGGATTGCGGCTGTTGATGCATATATCGGGGCAACCCAGGAATCGACAACCGAAAGCCTCCGGTATGGTGGTGCCCATGTTATTGAGGATCTTGTCTCGGGCAGACAGATCGAGGTTCGTGCAATCTCAAAGGGAACAGATTGTTACCCACGGAGGACAATAACCACCGAACTCCTCCTTGATGATCTGAACCAGGCGGTGATGGTCAATCCGCGGAATGCATACCAGCGCTATAATGCCGCAATCAACCGCTCTGAGCGGGTGCTGGAAACCTATATGGGTACTCTCCTCCCCCAGAGCGGCAATATCTCCTATTCAGGAGCAGGTCTCCTCTCTCCGCTTCTCAATGATCCCAATCTCTCCCTCATCGGATCGGGGGTGCCGATCTTTCTTGGAGGTGGAACCGGCGTCATCGTCGGGGAAGGCACCCAGTCTTCTCCAAAGACCGGTTTTGCAAACCTGATGGTAAGCGGCAATCTCAAAAATATGAGTCCGGACTATCTCAGGGCGGCTAGCTTCACCGGATACGGTGTCAGCCTGTATGTCGGCCTTGGTGTGGCTCTCCCGGTACTGAACCTGGATGTTGTACGGAATTGTGCGGTTCGTGACGAGGATATCATGGTTGGGATAATCGATTATGGCACTCCACGGCGCGATCGGCCGGTTCTCAGGCAGGTCTCCTATGCCGAACTCAAAAGCGGCAGTGTTTTGATCGATAGCGAGGAGATCAGGACGTCATCGATATCGAGTTTCAGCCATGCCCGGCAGGTTGCTCTTGAACTGAAAAAGGAGGTTGAAGAGGGGAGATTTACCGTTGCACTCCCAACAGTTTCAATTGACCGGGAGAAGGTAAACAGGCCGATGAGGGAGACGCGGCAGACACCGAGGGTGCAGGAGATTATGAATCCTCATGTCGTCACGATCACAGAGGATGAATCTGTTAAGACTGCGGCACGAAAACTGCTCAAAGGCGAGACAAACCATCTGCCGGTGATTGATGCAGACCAGAAACTGGTTGGGATCATCACCACCTATGATGTCTCTAAGTCTGTTCTCAGGGACGGAAACTCGCTCAAAGTCTCAGAGATCATGAGTAAAAAGGTGGTTGTGGTTGCCCCGGATGAACCGGTGGATGTCGCAGCCCAGCGGCTGGACCAGCATAATATCAGTGCACTTCCGGTGATTGATGCCAATTATCACGTCATCGGGATCTTAAATGCCGTCGATCTCGGCAAGCTGATATCGAAGAAGGGGTGGCATTCATGAAACTCTTCCTGACGATCCAGCGTGAGGTTGTGAAAAAACCTCTCATCTCACAGGTGATCCTCGAGACTGGTGTCATGATCAATGTTGAGCGGGCGCATATCGATTCAAATGAAGGGTGGGTGCTTATCGATATCCCGGAGAATGAACGTGAACGGATCATAGAGAGGTTTTCGGAGCTTGGTGTCGAGGTAAAGCAACTTGAGAATGCTGTTATCCATGATGATCACGAGTGTGTCGAGTGTGGCGCCTGCATCAGCATCTGTCCCCAGGAGGTCTTCTTCTTTGATCCCGGGTATCATCTGCAGATCGAGGAGGACCGGTGCATTCTCTGTGGCAGGTGTGTCCCCTCGTGCCCGCACCAGGCCCTCTCCATCAGGCAATGATACGTGAACATTTTGAATTCCGCCAGACGATCACAACCATCCTGGCGGATTCGAATGCAGATATAGAGGCTGCAAAATCAGGCATACTTAAAGCCCGAATGGCGGTCGAATCGGCGGTATCCGCCGATCCTTTTCTTCTCTCCACCTTCGAGCCCTATGATCCGGGATTTGATCATCCGGTGATACAGAGGATGGTTGCTGCCGGGTCTGCAGCAGGGGTCGGGCCGATGGCTGCGGTTGCCGGGACGATTGCCTGGGCAGGGGTTGAGGCGATGGCAGACGCAGGTGCCCGGTTCGGTGTTGTCGACAACGGAGGCGATATCGCGCTTTTCTCAGATCGGCCAATCAGGATCGGGATCTATGCCGGTGATCTCCGAAACCGTGCATTTCTTCTTCCTCCACAGGAGCGGATCTCTGGTGTCTGCACGTCGTCTGCAACCGTTGGCCCATCCATATCATTTGGATCTGCAGATGCGGTGACGGTCTTCTCACCTGATGTATCAGTTGCTGATGCGTATGCGACCGCACTCTGCAACCGCCTCTCTCCAGGTGATTATTCGGCATTATCTGATCTCGAAGGCTCCCCCATCACCGGAGTGCTGGCGCTCTTTGGGGAAGAGATGGTTGTCCGGGGTGAGGTCCCAGACATTGTTCAGGCAGAGGTGGATACTGATCTGATCACGCGGGGGCTTCCTGCTATTCCCCGGCTTCCGCGTACCTGATTGCAGAGGTATGGGCGTTTTTGCCCCTGAAGGTAGCAATGGTGTCGTTTCCGCACCTGATCTCCACAACCGGCGTTTCGCCATCCATCAAAAAGAAGAGTTCATAGAGATCGATCTCTTCGAGGAAGAGCCCCTTCTTCAGGCCGGATGCCGGGTGGAGGAGGAGCCGGTCTTCGATTAACAGCGGTGGCTGCGTTTGGAAGGCATAGATATAGACCTGGTACGCGTTGAGGTAGTCAGAGGTGAGGAGATCGATTCTTATATCGGCATCCAGCCCCGCGATTGCCCTTGCGAGACGGTATTCGTCTTCATCTGCGTATTCAAGGAGCTGGTCTGCTATCTCGAAGAGAGAGGCGCTTCCATTCATAAGATATATGGGAGCATTCCAACCCATAATACTCTGTGAAAGAAGAAGCGGTGGACTGGACTATCTATTGCCGGATCACGTCAGGAGCGTGTGATACGATCCCTGCGCTCAGCGAGGTAACTGGTTATCCGGAGACGGTCGTAGCAGCATCAGTTGAGCGGCTTGTCAACTACCTGCTCATAACCCATACCAATGGGACGATACGGGCGCTTGGCCTTCAGGAGATGCTTACTGCGTGCCAGATACGGTATTCTCCCGACATGCCTGTTGTCATAGAAAACGGTGTGATTAAACAAAAAAACAGGGAGTAGCCGGGATGGTCGATGTTGCAATACTCAGGATTGGTCACAGGCATGATCGTGATCAGCGTGTCACCACCCATGTCGGCTTAACTGCCCGCGCACTTGGTGCAGAGGGGATGTACCTGGCAGCAGACGACCCCGGGGTTGCCAGGAGTATCATGGATGTGGTCAGGAGGTTTGGTGGATCTTTTTTTGTCGAGAATAATATCTCCTACAAGCGCTGTATCCGGGAGTACCAGCAGGAGGGATCCGTTATCGTTCACCTGACGATGTATGGGCTTCCCATCCAGGATCAGGTTCATGAGATCAAAAAGGCTGACAGGGTGCTTGTCATCGTCGGTGCAGAAAAAGTGCCGGGTGAGGTGTATGGGCTTGCAGATTATAATATCGCAGTTACAAACCAGCCCCATTCCGAGATCGCCGGTCTGGCAGTCTTTCTCGATCATCTCTTCGAGGGAAAAGAGCTTGAGGCGTCGTTTCCGGGTGGCGAGATTGAGGTAATCCCCTCGGATCGGGGTAAAGAGATGGTGGAGCGGTGAAGGAGACGGTTCTGGTTGCCGGATATGCCACCCGTCATGTCGCCTCTTCTGCAAAGAGGGCCGGCTTCCGCGTCTGTGCAGTCGATCACTTCTGTGATCTCGACCTTGGCTGGTGGGTCGATGATTACGCTCCTTTTGAGGATCTGGCGGGTCTTCCTGCTGCTATTGAGGAGATATCCTCGAGGAACAGAATTGATCATCTTGTTCTCACATCCGGGGCTGAGGCAGCGCTCTGCCCGGGTATCCGGCGTGCCGGTACTGATCCGGGTACGGTTGCGCGGTTTCTTGACAAGATGGATATACAGCGGTTCTTTGAGGAGATCGATGTTCCCCATCCGGCGCTTGCAGGCCCTGATGACTACCCGGTGATGATGAAGCCCAGAACCGGGGCAGGCGGGTGGAGAAATGCGGTGGTGCATACGCCGGAAGAGAAAGAGGCGTGGCTAGCAGCCATTGATCTCCCCTCTATTAGCCAGCACCTGGCTGATGGCCTGCCTGCGAGTGTCTCCTGTCTCTCAGATGGCAGGCGTGCGGTTGCGGTTGCTGCAAATGAACAGATGCTCCGTGGATCCGGTGATGCAGCGTTTGGGTTTGCAGGTTCAATTACCCCATGCGATCATCCGGCAGCTCCGGAGATGATCCGGATTGCAGAGAGAATTGTTGCTGCAAGCGGGTGTGTCGGCTCAGTCGGGGTTGATTTTCTTCTCTCTGACCAGGTGGTTGCAATTGAGATCAATCCCCGGTTCCAGGCGACCCTGGATACAGTGGAGCGGGCAGCCGGGGTAAACCTCTTCTCCCTCCATATGGATGCATGTGCCAAAAGACTGCCTGAGAAGCGTCCGTTATCTTCCAGGTATGCTGCCCGGCGGATTCTCTTTGCAGACCGGGACTTTTCAATAAAATCGAACCTTGTCCGCTTTGGTGGATTTATTACTGATATACCGCCTGTTGGGACAGAATTTTTGGAGGGTGATGCGGTTGTCAGTGTCTTTGGGTACGGAGGGTCACGAAATGATGCACTCCGGATGCTGGATAACCATATTAATCTCCTGCGTCAATATATAAATTGATGGAACGCGTTGAAGAACTCCTGCAATCACCGGCGATCTGTTCATATTTCCTTCGCCTGGTTGGCGATGAGGGAATTAAGCTTCTCAGAAGGTTCCCCGATTCTGGAGAACATAGTGATGAGGAACTTGCCGAGAAGACTGAGATCAATCTGAACTCGGTCCGGCACACCCTCTATACCCTGTATGAACGGCGGCTTGCCGAGTACAGGCGCGTCAAGGATAGCGAGACAGGATGGCTCACCTATCTCTGGCATCTCCGGGTTGATAACCTGAATGCTGTTCTTGGAGAAGAACTGGAAAGAGTAAGGGAAAAGCTTGCAATTAGGCTGAAATTTGAAGAGGAGAATGATTTCTATATCTGCAAGACCTGCGGTGCGATGTTTACCTTCAATGATGCCATGCAGCATGAATTCTCCTGTACATACTGCTCCATACCACTATCCCATTTCGATAACGAGATGCTTGCAACGGCTCTCGAGCGCCGGGTACACGCTATCGATGAGACGCTCTGCTAATACCGGGTGATCCCTGGATAGTATTTCATATGAACAAACCCCTCTCTTCTTTTTCTGACTCTGCTGAACCGGCATGTCCATCAGATACTGACTGTTACAGTCTTCTGCAGCGTGCAGGGTGTCCGGGGAAGGTGATCGATCATGCGCGTGCTGTCCGCGCTGTTGCTGATCTGTTTACCGGTGATGAGGCTGTCTCCCGGTGTATTGTGGAATCTGGCGCACTTCTCCATGATATTGGACGATCAGAGAGCCACTTTCTTGACCATGCAGTCAGGGGAGGGGATCTCTGCCGTGAGCAGGGTGTTGCAAAAGAGGTTGCGCGGGTGGTTGCGTGCCACCTTGGAGCGGGGCTTTCTGCTGATGAGTGCCTGCAGCTTGGCCTTCTGCCGCGGGACTGTATGCCACATACGCTTCCCGAAAAAATTGTTGCCCATGCGGATAACCTGGTGAAGGGAACCACAGTCATTCATATCGAAGGACAACTGATGAAGAATCTGCTCATCTCCCGAAAGAAGCGGAAGAGGATGTTTCGGCTCTCACTTGAGATGGATCTCTTTTTGAAGTGAGTTTGCATCTTCTTTGAGGTATGGTTTCGGTTCTTCTCCATATTTCTGAAGGCCATTCCTATCCAAAGGTCATACTATTACATGAATAGTCTCAATTCGCTATTGTCTGACCAATATAGGTGATAAAATATTACAATATATTTTCAAATTCATACAATTTACTTCATCTTCTTCTTTTAAGCCCAACTTTGCCATTAATAAGAAATATAAGTGTTCTTAGTGATGTTTGTATCGAC
>NZ_JBCEXH010000008.1 GCF_038751955.1 Methanocalculus natronophilus
GAATGCCGGAAAATAGAGGAGGTTTTATAAGTCAGATCTCTGGTTTGATGGGCTCCACGTGAGCTTTCTTCACCCCATTTTATGTATCAGTGGGTTGATTCATACCTGAGATATCTATGAAGGACGCTCCAAACATTCTCTGGCTTGAGGAGATCAGGAAGGGTGATCTGCCCTCTGTGGGTGGCAAAGGCGCATCGCTTGGTGAAATGGCCTCTATCGGGCTTCCTGTACCCCAGGCATTTGTTGTTACCGCACAGGCATTCCGGCGCTTCCTTGTCGAGACCGGGCTTGAAGAATCACTCTATTCCATCCTTGAGGGTCTGGATGTCGATGAGAATAATGCGCTTGAGTCTGCTGCGGGTAAGGCAAAGGATCTCATCATGTCTGTCCCGATTCCTGACTATATGGTGGACGAGATCCGGTCAGCCTATGACAGGATCGGTCACAAGACCGTTGTCGCAGTCAGGTCAAGCGCGACTGCAGAAGATCTCCCTGATGCAAGTTTTGCAGGGCAGCAGGAGACGTTCCTCAACATCATCGGTGGAGATGATGTCATTGAAGCAGTCCAGATGTGCTGGGCATCGCTCTATGGAGCGCGTGCCATATACTACCGGTCAAAACAGGGCTTTGATGACCGGAGTGTCAATATCGCGGTAGTTGTCCAGGAACTGATCTTCTCGGAGAAAGCCGGTGTTCTCTTCACATCCCATCCGGTAACAGGAGAGCCCCTCTCGATCATCGAAGGGTCATGGGGGCTTGGTGAGGCCGTTGTATCAGGCTCGGTATCTCCTGATAACTTTGTCTTCGACCAGTCGAAACAGAAGATTGTCGACCGGATCATTGCCAGCAAAGAGACCGAGATCATTCCTGATGGTACAAAAGGGACAAAGGAAGTCCCTGTTCCCGAAGACCGGCGCACAAAACCCGTGCTCTCAGATGATGAGGTTGCACGCCTCGCCTCCCTTGGCAAACTCTCTGAGGATCACTATGGTGTTCCCCAGGATATCGAATGGGGAATTGTGGGAGAAGAAATCTATATTCTTCAGTCAAGGCCGGTTACAACGATCAAGGCACAGACCCAGACAAAGGCAGCAGCTCCAACCGGTCAGCAGACAGTCCTCCTTGAAGGCCAGGGCGCATCCCCCGGAACGGTTACCGGACGGGTTGCGATCATCAAGCAGATCAAGGATTCAGGCTCTGTTCAGGAAGGAGATATTCTCGTTGCAAAGATGACAAATCCCGATATGGTGCCTGCCATGCGTCGGGTATCCGGCATCATCACCGATGAAGGCGGTATGACCTGTCACGCTGCGATTGTCAGCCGCGAACTCGGCACCCCTGCTGTTGTCGGGACCAAGAAGGCGACAACAACCCTGAAGAACGGCCAGATTGTGACAATCGACGGTGATAAAGGTGTTGTATACGAAGGCGAGGTCCGGGCAGCCAGGGAGAAAGATGATGCGCCTGTACAGGCAGCCGCAGCACCGCTGGTCACTGCAACCCTGATCAAGGTGAATGTCTCACTTCCCGAAGCCGCAAAGCGGGCTGCCGCCACCGGTGCAGACGGTGTCGGGCTCCTCAGGATTGAGCATCTCATCCTTGGGATGAACAGGACCCCACAGTGGTTCATTGAACAGAAGCGTGAGGATGAGTTCATCGACGAACTCTATGAAGGTATTAAAACGATTCTTGACGCCTTCCCCGGCAAGCCCGTCTGGGTGCGGACACTTGATGCCCCGACTGATGAGTTCAGGAATATGGAGGGTGGAGAGGACGAGCCGGTTGAGCACAACCCGATGCTTGGATGGCGTGGAATCCGGCGCGATCTCTCGGTTCCTGAACAGTTCCGGCTCCAGGTGGAGGCATTCAAACGACTCTGGAAAGATGGATACGATAATCTTGGCCTGATGCTCCCGCTTGTGAACCATCCACGGGAATTTATCCAGGCAAAAGCCCTGCTCAGGGAATGGGGAGTTGCTGTTGACGCAGTCACCCTCGGTATCATGGTGGAGGTTCCGTCATCTGCCATCCTGATAGACGACTTCATCAGGGCGGGCATCAATTTTGCATCGTTTGGCACAAACGATCTCGTCCAGTATACCCTTGCTGTGGACAGGAACAACGAACATGTCGCCTCGATGTATGAACCAACCCACCCGGCGGTGCTGAAACTGATCGACTATGCGATCCAGCGGTGCCGATCTGCGGGTGTTGAATGCTCAATCTGCGGCCAGGCAGGATCAGACCCGGCAATGGTATCCTGGCTTGTCGAACATGGAATCAGGAGCGTCTCGGCAAACATCGATGCAGTACAGAAGATCCGTGAAGCTGCAGCCAGAACCGAGCAGCGGATGGTCCTTGACCTTGCGTATTCGAAGGGTGGCAATGAAGAATACCGGCTCTTCTGAAGAGGAGGTCTTCTCCTACCTCTCTTCTGTCAGGGACGAAGACGAACCCTACGATCGCATCCTCTCCTCAATGTGCACAAGGCCGCACAAGGTTGCTATTGCTGCCCATATGCAGTTCATTGAGACAAACCTTGGCGATCCTGGTCTTTTTCCGGGTACGATGCGGCTTGAGGATGAACTGATCAGGCTCCTTGGTGATCTCCTCCACTGCCCTGAAGCTGGCGGCTATGCCACGTCCGGGGGTACAGAATCAAATATCCAGGCGCTCCGGATAGCCCAGAAGCAGAAGCCGGTTGAATCCCCAAATGTCATCATACCTGCATCTGCCCATTTCTCCTTTGACAAGGCGTGTGATATGCTCGGGCTTGAGATGCGGACTGTTCCCCTTGACTCCGGGTACCGGATGGATACGTCTGCAATTCCTGACTGCATAGACAGAAATACCGTCGGTATTGTTGCTGTTGTCGGAACCACAGAATACGGGATGATCGATGCAATTGGAGAGATCTGCGCAATTGCAGAGGAAGCGGATCTCTTCTTCCACGTCGATGCCGCGTTTGGGGGTCTTGTTGCACCATTCCTCCCTGATAGTGATCCATGGGACTTTTCTCTTTCCGGGGTCTCAAGCGTCTCAGTTGATCCCCATAAGATGGGGATGAGCACGATCCCCTGCGGCGCCCTCCTTCTCCGTGATCCTAAAGCATTTGGTTGCCTCAATGTTGATACGCCGTACCTGACCGTCAAGAAGGAATGTACCCTTGCAGGAACACGGCCCGGTGCGCCTGTGGCAGGTGCGTATGCCGTCCTCCGGTATCTTGGGCGTGAGGGCCTCTCTGCGATTGTCTCCGGGTGCATGGAGAATACCTGGCGTCTCATCGAAGGGATGGAGGCATTTGGGTATCCGCGTGCAGTCACGCCTGATGTGAATGTCGCCACCTTCGACTGTCCGCTTACACCTGCCGGGTGGCGCGTCTCCCGAACACGGCAGGGTCATATGCGCACCGTCCTGATGCCTCATGTGACCAGGGATGTGGTTGAAGCATTTCTAGAGACAATTGGTGAATCCTGATGCTTGAAGTACTGAAAAAAACACTCCATACCTGCCCGATCGTGAAGCGGGGTGAATATACATATTTTATCCACCCCATCACCGACGGTGTCCCGCTCGTTGAGCCCGCGCTTCTGCGGGATGTTGCCTGCTCGCTCTTCAAGGCGCTTGATTTTTCAAATGTCGACAAGATCATCGTCACCGAGGCAATGGGTATTCATATCGGCACTGTCCTCTCCCTGATGACCGATATTCCCTATACTATCATCCGGAAACGCGAATACAACCTCCCCGGCGAGGTGGTGATCGGCCAGACAACCGGCTATTCAAAAGGTACGCTCTATCTCAACAGTGTCTTTGAGGGTGACCGGGTGGTGGTTGTTGATGATGTTATCAGCACCGGCGGAACGATCCGTGCAGTTCTGCCCGCAATCGAATCCACAGGGGCGATCATAACCGACCTCTGTTTTGTCATCAACCGTGGCAACCCCGATATCGGGAGACCGTATAAGTCCCTTGTCACCATCGATGTTGATGAAGACGGCGTCCATGTCATTGATTCGTATTTCTGAGATCCTTGACAGGATCCGCCCTCTCCCTGTCCGGACCGTGGCGCTCCAGGCGCCTGAGGGGTTGAAACGGGAGCTGGCAGCAGTTGCCGACGCGCTCCGGGACGAAGGCTATCTGGTTGTCATCTCCGGTGATCCCTGTTATGGTGCATGCGATCCGGCACTTGAAACTCTTGCATACGCCGATATCCTTGTCCATCTCGGACACACGCCGATCCAGGACGACGATCGAATCCTCTTTGAGCCGGTTGTTCTGGATCTGCCTCTTCCGCCGCTTGATTCCGTCCTGCAGCTCATCACAACCGATACAATCGGACTCATCTCCACAGCCCAGCATGCCGCCGCCCTCCCCCGCCTCGCAGACGAACTGCAGAAGCATGGGATTGCTGCTGTGATCAGCGATCCCTCGCCCCGCACCCCCCTGCCGGGGCAGGTTCTCGGCTGCACCTATGCAGCAGCACGATGTGCCGGAGCCGATGAACTGCTCTACTTTGGATCAGGTGTCTTTCACCCGATTGGTGCTGGGATTGCAACCGGCAGACGGGTTGTCACGCTTGATCCCTTCACCGGGGATGCAGGGATTGTTGAGGCAGATCGGCTTCTCAGAAAGAGGTTTGGTGTTATTGAGAAAGCCCGTCTTGCAGATCGGTTCGGGATTATTGTCTCGACAAAATCCGGGCAGAACCGCATGAGGCTTGCTGAAGAACTCATGAACCATCACCCTCGTGCAGATGTCATTCTTCTCAGGGAGGTGACTCCTGATCAGCTCCTGAATCTCGGTTATCCCTGTTATGTCAATACTGCCTGCCCAAGACTTGCTCTTGATGACCAGATCCGGTTTCCCGTCCCGGTACTCTCCCCTGCCGAGTTTGAGATCCTCTGCGGGATACGTGACTGGGAAGCATATGAGATAGATGAGATTGTTGCATGAAACTGAGGCATCTTGAGATACAGCTCGAAAAAGTGGCAGGGATCCCGGATCCCGATCCCGCAATGGAGCAGTACATGACGCCCGCGCCCCTTGCTGCCCGGCTTCTCTATGATGCATATCTTGCCGGGGATATCAGCGGGTGTGTGGTCTGTGATCCCGGATCCGGGACCGGCATCCTGGCGATTGGTGCTGCCCTTCTTGGTGCAGAACAGGTGTATGGGATTGAAAGAGACGAACGCCTGGTGGCAGTTGCACAGGAGAATGCAAAACTGCTCTCCGTAGACTGTACATTTGTTCCCGGTGAGCTGAGTGACTTTCAGGTTTCGTGCGATACAGTGGTTATGAACCCCCCCTTTGGCGCACAGAAGCGGCATGCAGATCGCCCCTTTATCGATGCAGCTCTCAGGATAGCACCGGTGGTCTATGGGATCTTTAATAAAGACTCGATCCCGTTTCTCTCATCCTACATCACAGGGCGGGCAGCGATTGTGGGTATGGTTGCTGCCCGCTTTCCGATAAAACGCTCATTTTCGTTTCATAAGAGAGCGGTTCTGGATATCCCGGTTGAGATCGTCTGCATGAGGCGGATCTGAAAATGATAAAAGTTCCCCGCAGCATCCTTGGCTATACCTCAGGCCATATCGTCATCGATCTCTACAGCCCGGTGATCCCGGCACTCATCCCACTGTTGATCCTCCAGCCAGGGATCGGGTACTTCCTGGCAGGACTGCTCGTCTCGGTCTTCCAGGTGACCTCCTCACTCTTCCAGCCGGTCGTCGGGTGGCTCTCGGACCAGTCTGGATGGTCAGCACCGATCTGGCTCTGCATCCTGACGAGCGCCCTCTGCATCGGCCTCTACGGGGTGGTGCAGAATTATTATCTGCTCCTCCTCTTTGCCGCAGGAGCGGGCATCTCGCATGCCTTATTTCATCCTGCTGCGCTCCTCCAGGTCCACGGGGAGACAACAGTCCATAACAGGGGAACCCTCACCTCCATCTTTGTGACCGGGGGGAATCTCGGGTTTGCGATAGGCCCGGTCATCGTGGGTATTCTCATCGGGTTTGGGGGGCTTCCCGCGCTCACCCTGATTGCAATCCCCGGTCTTCTGATGGCGGCATTCCTCTACTCTCTCACACGGAGGAGAGCTCCTCTTCCAAAACCAGTGAGCGCTGAGGTGGCGTCTCCGCGGATCCCGCTTGGCCCGGTCAGCCTGATTGTGACAATAGCGGCTCTCCGCTCATGGGTGATTATGGCTTCTGTTGCATTCTTCCCGGCATACCTGATCCTGACAACAGGGTCATCACTTGTTTTTGCCAACTTTATGCTGACCGTGATGCTCCTTGCAGGTGTTGTCGGCCAGGTCACCGGCGGCTTCCTCTCTGATCGGTATGGCAGGCGTGAAGTGACGATCCTGGGTCTCTTTGCCTGCATTATCCCGTACATGCTCTTCTTCATGACATCGGGGTGGATTGTCCTCATCCTGATGGTGCTCATCGGGTACCTGACCTGGTCGACCTTCTCCGTCACGGTGACGATGGCACAGGAGTATCTCCCCGGCAGGGTCGGGCTCGCATCAGGGCTGCTTCTTGGCTTCTCGATTGGTGCAGGTGGTCTTGGTGTCTCTATTGTTGGTATTGCAGCTGACCTGATGACCCTTCCAACAGCACTCTTTGCACTAACGATACCCCTCATCGCAGCAGCCATCCTCTCACTTGCACTGCCGCGCCAGGCTTCTGCACCTGGGGTAAACCAGCCATAACACCTTTTAACTCATGTGACAATTCCATCCTGATCCAATGCTTTCAGGAATGAAACGGTACGGCCAGATTGCGGATATCCTGGTGAAACATGGCTTTGGTATTGCGGTAGATGAACTCTTCCCCGGTCTTCCGTCACGTGTTCTCTTCAAGAGGAAAGAGGCGGAGACTGATCTCTCGGCATATGAGCGGATCCGCCTTGCAATAGAAGAACTTGGACCAACATTCATCAAGTTCGGCCAGATCATGAGCACCCGGCGCGAGCTCTTTCCGCCTGAGCTGATCGACGAACTCCATAAACTCCAGGACCGGGTGCCTCCTCTCCCCTTTCCGGAGGTCAGATCTGCGCTTGATGAGACTGTCCCCGGATGGGAGGTACTTTTTCAGCGTATCGATCCGGTGCCTGTTGCCGCAGCATCAATCTCCCAGGTGCACCGGGGGGTATTGGCAGATGGAACTGTTGTTGCCGTCAAGATCATGCGTCCTGGTATTGAAGAGGTGATCGAGACTGATCTCCTGATTCTCAGGTCGCTAGCGGAACGGCTTGAGGTTGTCTTTCCCGATCTCCGTGTCTACAACCCTGCCGAACTTGTCAAAAGCTTTTCCGGCCAGATACGAAAAGAGCTTGACTTTACACGTGATGGGAAGAATGCCGAACGCATCAGGTCCAATATGGCCGAACTTGATGGTGTCCGGGTGCCGAAGATCTATTGGGAAGCCAGTTCACGCCGGGTGCTGACCATGGAGTTTATCGAAGGTGTCCGGATCGATAATGTCGAGGCTTTGCGTGCAATGGGTCATATTCCCCAGGAGATAGCCGACCGGGGATTTCGGGCGTATCTCAAACAGATCATGGTTGACGGCTTCTTCCATGGCGATCCCCATCCCGGCAACCTTCTTGTGATGGGAAACGGGGATCTGGCGTTTCTTGACTTTGGGATCTGCATGGTGCTGAGGCCTGAGCGGCGAAAAACCTTCATCCAGCTGCTCTATGGTCTTGTCGAGACTGATGTGGATGTCTGCCTTGAGGCGTTCTATGGTCTTGGAATATCGATCCCACATGAGGATAGGGAGTATTTCAGGGACGATCTCTACCTGCTGCTCCTCGACTATGCCGACTATGAGGTGAGGCAGTATGATTTCTCCAGGATGACGATCGAACTCTCCGAGATACTCAGGAAATACCAGGTTCGTGTTCCCGGAGAGATGATGCGGCTTTTAAAGGTGATAGGCATGGTCGGAGATATTGCTCTAGTGCTTGATCCGACGTTTCGTTTCAGTACAAAGGCCCGACCTTATGTTGCTGATCTGATTACAGAGCAGTACTTTTCAACAGATGCAATCAAAACGGAGATCACTGCCGGTGTCAGTTCTCTCCGTGCCCTTCTCAGGATGCCCGAACAGATGAATGCTGCATTCCAGAGGGTGAGTGAGGGGAGAGTCAGGATTGATGTTGTTGCAGGCGATGTCCAGCGGCTCCAGGAGACGGTTGACCGCTCAACCGACCGGCTCATGGTCGGGTTGATCACCTCCTCGGTTGTCATCGGATCTTCGCTTCTCCTGCTTGCTCCGGATGCTGTGATACCCTATGGGAATTATGTCGCTTTCATCGGATATGGCGCAGCGGTCTGTGTCGGGATTTATGCAGTTACCCATGCACTCAGGGTTGCCAGAAAAGCACCGTTTCGGCGCAGGTGATCTACCACCCGTTATTCCTGAAGAAGAGATTGCAATGGCAGTGTCCGTCATCTGCGATCTCAGTTCTGTGATGGGAACACGGGCAGATGATTGCTCTGTCAGCTTCAGGATCTCCTTTTTGGATCCTGCATGGGCAGTACCGTTCGCCTTTCTGGATCTGGTTTCTGGCGAGCCCACGGATCACGGCTTTGAGCTGGGTGGTATCGGGGTTGAGCACCCATCCGTTCTCTTCGGCATATGCTTCTGCCCATACGAGAATCTCGGCACTCCGGGTTTTCATACCATCCTGTTATCATCTGAGGAGAAAAAAGATCTGGTTCTGACAGATGGAGGGCTTTGGTCACGTTCTGAAGAAGAGGTTGCAGTGGCAGTGGCCATCGTTTTCAACCTCGTCCTTATGATAGATACACGGACAGATGATCTTTTCATCAACATCGGGGTCCCCGCTCATGATCCTGCACGGGCAGTACCGTTCTCCCTGCCGGATCATCTTGCGTGCCAGCCCCCTGATGACGGCGTCAAGCTGCTTTTTATCGGGGTTTAGGAGCCACCCCATCTCTGCAGCATACCGTTCTGCCCAGTCGCGGATAAGCCGGGCAGCTTCAAGTTCATCCATCTGTCTCTCACTCTCCTTTACGACTCTTCAGTATATGCAATCATCGAATCGAAGATCTTCTTCCCATCCGTTGATCCAAGTATCTCTTCTGCTGCCCGCTCGGGATGGGGCATCATAACGAGCACATTCTCCTGTTCTGAGAGGATACCTGTAATGTTACCGGAAGAGCCGTTAAGATTTACGTTCGTATTGACATCTCCATTCTCGTCACAGAAACGAAACGCAATCCTGTTGTCTGCTTCAAGACGGCTGATGTCACCAGGAGGGGCAATATAGCGTCCTTCCTTATGTGCTATCGGGATGCTGACAATCTCGCCTTGCCGGTAGAGGCGGGTGAAGGGTGAGGTGGTGTTCTCAACCCTGAGGAGAGCCGGCCTGCAGAGGAACTTCGGATAGGCATTTGTTGTGAAGATGCCGGGGACAAGCCCGCTCTCTGCTGCGATCTGGGCGCCATTGCAGATGCCGAGAATAAGCGCCCCGTTTGCTGCCGCCCGGATGATATCCTTCATAACCGGTGTCCGTGCGGCTATTGCTCCGGCTCTGAGGTAGTCGCCATAGCTGAAGCCTCCCGGGAGGATAATAGCGTCATAGCTGCGCCTGAGCCCGTCTTTATACCAGACCAGATCCACATCGGCCCCGCATACCTCTCCGACGACATAGGCGACATCCTGATCACAGTTGCTTCCGCCAAACCTGATGACTGCTGATCGCATCAGCGGACCTCGATCTCATAGGTGTGGATAACAGGGTTTGCAAGGAGTTTCTCGCAGAGGGAGATCCCAATCTCCTCTGCTGCTGCTTTGTTCTCCGCTTCAATGGTGATTGTAAACTGGTCTGCAGTAACAAGTTTCTCTGTTGGAAAGCCGAGGTGCGCGATCGCATGCCGGATCGCTTCTGCTTCCGGATTCAGCATCCCTTCCTTCAACCGGATGGTGATGATGAGATCAAATTTCATTCTTTTCTGCTCCCGGTGATTCTCGCCGATACTGCACGGTAGGCCTCCATGACATCTCCCTTTTCAAAGCGGTAGACATCCTTGTCCATGGACTTCATCGTGCCTTTCTCCCAGAGCCGCATCGAATCCATGCTGATCTCGTCGCCAAGGAGTATGGCTCCGTTGCCCTTTCCAAATTCAAGTTTGAAATCCACCAGATCGAGGCCGATACTCTCAAAAAATGACTTCAAAACATCGTTTACCCTGACTGCAAGCTCTTTGACATGCTGTAGCTCGTCTGCGGTCAAAAGCCCAAGTGCGATGATGATATCATCCTGGATTGCGGGATCATTCCTCGAATCGTCCTTGTAGTCGGTCACAACGATCGGTTTTTCAAAGACCTGGCCTTCGGTGAATGGAAAAGTCCTGACAAGTGATCCTGCGGCACGGTTTCTGACGATCACCTCAAGCGGGATCATCGAGAGTTTTTTGACACGCATCGTGGTCGGATCGTCCATCCGGATAAAATGCGTGGGTATGCCAGCCTCCTCAAGGAGCCTGAAGAGAAATGCTGAGACTTCGGCATTTGAGGCACCCTTGCCTTGCAGCTCATCTTTTTTGCCGCCATCAAAAGCAGTGATATCATCCCGAAATGATACAATAAGTTCGTCTGGCTTTTCCGATAGGAAGACGGTTTTTGCCTTCCCGCTAATGAGAACGTCGCCCTGGTTCATAGGTTCTGCTCCTGTATCTGTTTGTCAAGCTTCATGATAAGTGGTGCGAGTCCCGGATCAAACCATCCTCTCCTGATATATTGCGGGTGAATGCAGAGGCGTTCACGGAGCGCGTATCCTCTCGTAATTCCCTTGAGTTTGTCGATCTCCGGCCATGCATGTTCCGGATTGATGTAATCGACTGTTACCGGTGAGACGCCGCCGAGGTCGTCTACCCCGTATTCAAGGAAAAAGCGGGCTTCTGCGAGGTTTGGCGGGATCTGGACGGCAACATCCTCCGGCAGGATCGCGCGGGCTGAGCGGATCGTCTCTGCGAACTCTTCCCGTGTGACGGTTCCATCCTCGCCCATCGGGGTTCCGGGTTTTGGGCAGAAATTCTGGATAATGACTTCCTGGATGTGGTGATACTGCCTGTGGATGGCTGCTATTGTCTCAAGAGACTCTTCACGATCTGCTGCCGTCTCCCCGATCCCAACCAGGAGGCCGGTTGTGAATGGGATCTTCAGGCGTCCGGCATCTTCGATCATCTGGATCCGGACGCCTGGATCTTTTCCTGGAGACTGTGTATGTGCGGGTATATCCGCTGTTGTCTCAAGCATCAGTCCCATGCTCGCGTTGACAGCCCTGAAGCGGGCAAGCTCATCATAGGTCAAGACCCCCGCGTTTGTATGGGGGAGCAGCCCCAGATCAATTGCCTCGAGACAGAGGTCATAGCAGTAATCCAGGATGTCGGTGTACCCGATCGCCTCCAGGTGGCGATCAAAGCCCTCTTCCTCACCGGGCCGCTCTCCAAACGTGAAGAGTGCCTCGGTACAGCCGCTTGCCGCCCCCCGCCTGAGGGTGTCGCAGACAACGTCGGGCGGCATCAGGCACCCGTCCTGTACTTGTGTCCTGTATGAACAGTACCCGCACCTGTTCCTGCAGACGGTTGTAAGCGGAAGGAAGACGTTTTTTGAATAGGTGATCGTTTTTTGCTGCATAGCCTCTCTCCCTTTCTTATGAATGTGCCTGAATTATTTCGTCTTCATGGATATGAATGGCTGCCGGATGTCCATATTCCATGCTGCAATCCGGCTCTCCCGGCTGGCTAATCCGAAGATCCCACATTGGATAATCTCTTCTGTTCTGAGATCGCATTAAGGAATTGTTCCTGGTTCTGCTCATCCTGGCACGTGGAAAAGCGGGAGTATGGTGGGACTGAGCTGTTCTGGTATCTGTTGCATTTAAACATGGCCGAATGTCTTGTCGATCCAGTCGGTGATCCCATCCCGTATCGTCCGGATGCCTGCGAGGATCTCCTCATCGGTTCCGGTGATCGCTTTGGGATCCGGGAATGTCTGGTGGATCGTCTCCTTTGCCCAGGGGAAGAGCGGGCAGGTTCCGGAATCACAGAGGGTGACCAGGATATCCATCTCAACTCCGTCAAATTCATCGATCAGTTTCGGCCTTGTGTCCTGCAGGTCGATTCCGATCTCCTGCATCGCCCTGATAACAAGGGGATTTACCTGGCTTGCCGGCTCTGATCCGGCAGAGAAGGCCTGATAGCTGTCATTGTAGCGGGAGTTCAGGTAGCCTTCGGCAATCTGGGAGCGGCCCGCGTTATGTGTACAGATAAAGAGTATCTTCTTCATTGGAAATCCCTTACATGCCTAACTTTTTCAGAGGATTTGCTTATACTTTTTCAAAGAGTTCCATCAGTTCAGCGACTTCAGCAACCCGCCCCGTCACCTTCAGTTCGCCATCGATCATAAGTGCGGGTGTCAGCATGACATCCCGCTCCATGATGGCGGTGATATCCTCAACCTTCACGATATCGGCTTTGATACCGAGTTCAGAGACTGCTTTTTCAACATTCTGTGCAAGGCGTCTGCATTTCATGCATCCGGTTCCAAGTACTTCTATCTTCATCTCCATTCACCAGACTATTGCTTTTCTCACTTTCTGCTTCAGTAACGCTTGTTTTCCTCTTCAGACAATAATTATTCCATAGGTAAACCCTGCAAGTGCAGAGAAGAGTATGACCAGTATTGCATAGACAATTGTTTTCCAGACACCCATAATCCTTGAGATGACAAGGAGTGAGGGGAGGCTCACGGTGGGGCCTGAAAGAAGGAGGGCGAGTGCCGGGCCGCCTGCCATAACTCCTGATGTGTATCCGAATGTGGTTCCGATCACCGGCACTTCAAGGAGTGTCGGCATGTAGAGGATCGTGCCGACGAGTGAGGCAAGAAGGTTTGCCTGCAGCGTGTCTGCTCCAAAGTACGGGGTAAAGGTCTCAGGCGGGAGGAAGTAGGCGAGCATCCCAAGGGCAAATGTGCCGATGAGGAGGATCGGGGCGATCTTCTTCGTCAGATCCCAGGTCTCCCATCCCCATTCGGTCACCTCGCTTCGCTCGAAGAAATAAATCAAAAGAATTGCCACTCCTATCGTAAGGGCATAGATGATTGGGAACGTGATCATGAAGCTGATCTCTGCTGTGCCGGTGATCAGGATCCCGATTAAGAGGATGAAGAAGAGTGGTACAATCCACCAGGGGCGGTTCTCGCGGCCTGCTGGTTGCTGCGGCATCGACGCCATCTTTTTCCGTGCTGCCTCGTCATCTGATCTGAAGAGCGCTGCCATGATCATGCCGATTACAATTGCCAGGATGATGGCAAAGACTGCACGTGCAAGGCCGATCTCAAAGCCGAGGACCTGTGCAGTGTATGCAAGTGCCAGGATGTTTATGGCTGGTCCGGCATAGACAAAAGTGATGGCAGGGCCGATCCCGCTTCCCCGCCTGAAGAGCCCTGCGAAGATCGGGAGAATGGTGCAGGAGCAGACAGCGAGAACGGTGCCGGAAACAGAGGCAATTCCATAGGCGCTGCTTTTCTTTGCATCCGGGCTGAAGTACTTCAATATGGTGTCTTTCCTGATGAAAGCGGCAATAGCACCGGCTATGAAGAATGCCGGGATGAGGCAGGTGACGACATGCTCAGCGAGGTATTCTGCGAGTGTTGTCCATCCCATCATCAGGGAGCCCGAAAGGATCTCGATCATCGACCTCTCCTGACTGTGTGCATCGTCTGCTGCATGGCTTTCCTCTCTTTGGGAGGCCTGTGATCTGCCGCACCCGGCCGGTATGGCAATGGGGCAAACGCTATTTCAAAACCTCTTGAAATAATGTCTGTGGTTCTGGAATAAATATGCTTCTATTTCAACATATGTTGAAATATGTGCGGCATCCACGCTCCCCCAACTCTGTATCTGCCCGATATTCTTATCTGATAGATATTTCATATAAATTTGAAGTATGGCTGGTGCACCGGACGATGAACTCAGTGGAAAGGCTCTGCTTGGAAAGAACTGTGCTATCCCGCCGGATGTCGAAGCATCCCTTGCTGCCTCAGGGGGGCTTCAGGGGCTTCAGGGGCTTCTTGCGCACCTGCCGGAAGATGCGGAAGCTCTGGCTGCCGCATCTCTCTTCCGTGCACTGGCCGATCCATTCAGGCTGAAGATTCTCGCCCTGCTTGCTGTCCAGCCCCTCTGTGTCTGCGTGATCCGCTTAATCCTTGGTATCTCTGATTCCCGCCTCTCGTACCATCTCTCAATATTGAAGAAGGCAGGCTTCATTGCAGGAGATCAATCCGGCACCTGGATCATCTACCGGCTGACTGAAGAGGGAGAGCGGGTGAAGGGGCTGGTGGCGTGGGGAGAAGAATAGATGGCTCTGCATGTCAGGATACGTATGGATTTCAGATCTGCAAAGGCTTTTTCTCCGGATTCAGGCAGAAAATGTACCGATCCGGATTAAATTATGTATGGAGGATAGTGCTTTCCAAAGGAGCTATATCTGTGTTCCTTCCTCGATTATCCTGTACGTCAACCTATGGTGACGTAGACGACTACCGATCTCTCTAACGCAACCAGGCATGACGTACATGCCACAAAGCCATGGAAGTCAAGCTACCTTGACGTAGCTGGCACACTCCTCTCCTAAGGTATAATTGGTTGACGTAGGGAAAAAAGTAGAGCGGGCTGAATAACGGGCTGAATAATAGATACATGATCGGAGTTGTTTTAGAAAAGTGTTTTAGAACGCTGAGGGGGAGATTTGAACTCCCGAGAGACAAACGCCTCACGAGGTTTCCAGCCTCGCGCCTTACCGCTAGACTACCTCAGCAGAAGATGCAGTATTCGTGTAGGTTTTGGTATTACTTAATCCTGCTCTTCTCTCTCCATCCACGGGGGTACGTTCCCGGTTCCATCAGGATTGCTTTTGGCCTGGCGACAAGGCCGTGTCTTCCCGGAACACATTTCTCCGAACTGACGCGGGCAGTCCCAAGCCCGATACATTCCCCGGATACAGTCAGGAATGTGACGGTATCGCCTTTTTGAAAAGTTCCGCAGGAGACGATCCCAACGCCTGCAAGCTGAGCACCCCTGCAGACTGCATCGACTGCGGTGTCGCGAAGGGTAATTGACGGGAGATCGGCAACTGCCCGTTCAACCGGGAGGATCATCTTCTCAAGGGCTTCTGGATCCCCATCATCTGCTGCTGCTTTTGCGTCCGCAAGCTCATGAAGCGTGTGAGCGAGAGCAGTGGTGAACCCGCCTGACTCTGTCCGCCGGAGTTCGATCATCTGCCCGCGCACCCCGAGTGCAAGCCCGATATGGACACAGAGTGTACGGATGTAGGTTCCTGCTTCACACCTGACCCTGAAGAGGACAAGTCTCTCCTTGATATCAAGGATCTGAATCTCGTGGATGGTCCGTATCCGGAGCGCCCGTTTCACCGCACTCCGGCGCGGGGGGCGCTGGTAGATCCTGCCGCAGAAGCTGCTGACAACACGCCTGATCTCATCTTCCGGTGCATTGCCATGCAGTTTCAGCAGGCAGATATACTCTTTTTCATGGGCAAGGAGGTGTTCTGCAATTTTTGCGGCTTTTCCAAGCATCACGATCAGGATACCGGAGACGGCGGGATCGAGGGTGCCTGCCTGCCCGGTTCTGACGCCGAGGATATCACGGACCCATGCGGCAACCTCGTGGCTGGTGGGTCCAGGCGGCTTGTCGATGACGATGATCCCATGGGGAATCCCTGAGGCGTGGTTTCCGGTCTTCATGGCTGTGTGGTATCCAGGTACTGGTTCAGTGCTGCCAGTGTTCCGGCAAGCGATCCGTCCCCAACAACAACGGGCTCAACGCCACCGTTGCGCATCGCATCTGCGGTAATGTCGCCTATTGCAATTGGCATGATGGAGGGTTTTGGATCCCAGATTGCCATTGCAAATGAATTTGCGCTTGTGAAGAGTATTGCATCGGCATCAGCAAGATCAAGGGGTATGTTTGTTGGCACAAGACCATAGCACCGGAACTCAAGCGCAATTCCTCCGGCATCTTCGATTGCCTTTATCAGCGCCGGGTTTGGGACATCTGCACGGGGGATGCCAACTGTCCTGCCATTCAGCCAGTCGCCGAGGTAGGGCGCAAAGTCGCGGGAGTAGAAGGTTGGAAGCATCTCCGGAGCCAATCCTCCTTCTTTGAGTATACGGGCAGTCTGCGGCCCGATTGCGATGATCCGGGCGTCTGTTTTGAGGAGCGGGGCTATCCGTTCTGCAGGAAGTGCGCTTGTGAAGAAGATGCAGTCAAAGGCTTCGGTGTTTGCCTCAAGCACAAAAGCCTGTACCTGGTTGTCATAGATCTCTGCTGCCATGGGCGAGACGATCCGGCAGGTATGGCCATATTCTGCACAGGTTGCCCGATCCTTGCCTGCTTTTTCCGGAAGCCTGGTTACCGCGATGATCATTATTCTCTTCTATTAGGAACGGATGTATGATATTCTTGTCTTCTCATGCTGATCTCTTCACCCGCATGATCGGAGGCATCCTGATAGGAACGGCAATCGGGGTGGTGCTTGGCACCATCAGCGGATGCACACCCGGCATCCATTCAAACACGATGGCCGGTATCCTCCTTGGGGTGCATCCCGCACTTCTTGTTCTCTTCGGGCCGGCAGTCTTTGCCGCATCGGTTACCGCAACTCTTGTGACCCATACGTTCCTTGATGCCGTCCCCTCCACGTTTCTTGGTGTGCCTGATCCCGATACTGCAATCGCTGTTCTACCTGCCCACGCACTCTGCATGAAGGGCCTTGGTGAAGAGGCGGTCAGGATAGCTGCTCTTGGATCTGCGGCAGGTGCGGGATTTGGCCTGATCCTCTTTCCGCTCTTCTTTCTCCTGCTTGCGCCGCTTCAGCCGTACCTGGACTGGTGGATCGGGATTCTGCTCATTACTGTTGCCGGAATACTTATTGTCCGGTCTGCTGCTCCCGAATGGGCAGCTGCTGTCTTCATTGCCTCAGGTATTCTTGGCTTGTTCTCGATGGGATACTCCTACCTCTCCTGGCAGGTGCTCCCGGGCGGCAGTCCGCTGCTACTTCCACTCCTCACCGGGCTCTTTGGCCTCCCGGTCCTGTTGAAAGGAGCAGAAGGTACAGTACCTGAGCAGCGGTATAGCGGGATCCGGATGGAGAAAAAGGAGATTGCAGGTGCTGCGGCAGCCGGAACCGTTGCAGGGGCGATTGTCGGTTGGATGCCGGGGTTCTCAAATGCAACGGCAAATGCAGTCCTTGCTTCATTCATCTCGTATACCCGGCAGGAACGCGGCTATATTCTTGCGACAAGTGCGGCCAACACGGCAAATGCGTTCCTTGGGATCGCCGCCCTCTATGCCCTCTCCCGCGTCCGGAACGGCGCGATGGCGGCGATAGCAACCGATGAACTCCCGCCGCTCTTTGGGATCATGGCTGCTGCGTGCCTTGCGGCAGTTGTTGCATACCCGCTCACCGTGCTTTCATCGAAAGGCTCACAGGTGCTGGCACGGCTCAATATCAGGCGGCTGAACCTGACGGTTATCGTCTTCCTTCTTCTCCTGACTGCTTTTGTCACCGGGCCGTTTGGCCTGCTGATTCTTGGTCTGGCAACCGCGATCGGATCTGTCCCGCCGCTTGTCTCTGTCCAGCGGGTCTTCTGCATGGGAGCGATAATGGTTCCGATTATCTGCTGGTCGATCCTGGGTGTGCCGATCTTCTAGTGGGAAAGTTCTAGCGGGAAAAGGGGGGTTTCACGTGCCCTGCCCGGATCAGAGGAGTCCTGCAAGGTGGGCGATATAGGTGCAGTATCCGATCAGCACCGCAAACGAGACGAACCGGGTGAGCCGCTCTCCTGCAAGGATGATCGGGATGACTGCAAGTGTGAAGGCTGCCATTACCAGGAGGTCAGCCTGTTCCTGTATCGGGAGCTCTGTTATGAGGGCGATGATCCCAAGGACAAAGAGGAGGTTGAAGATGTTGCTTCCAAGCAGGTTGCCGACTGAGATCCCGCTCTCCCCGCTTTTGATTGCAGCAACAGAGGTGGCAAGCTCGGGCAGTGATGTTCCGATTGCAACGATCGTCAGCCCGATGAGAAAGGCTGAAACACCAAGGCTGTCTGCGATGCCAACTGCCGAGGTGACGACGAGCTGGGATCCGATTATGACGGCGGCAAGTCCGCCTGCGGTCATGAGAATGTCAAGCGCACCTTTTGGCTCCCGTCTCCCGTCCCCGTCGTCCCTGCAGTTCTTCCAGAGAATCCTGAGTATGATCACAAACGCAATGAGAAGGATGACTCCCGCAGGCGCAGAGAGCGTTCCCTGCCATGCCACCAGCAGGAAGAGGGCAGTTGCCGCAAGCATCAGGAGGGCCTGTATGCGGATACCCCTGTTGGCTGATCCGTGTGGATTGAGGATTGATGGTTTGAGTATCCCGCAGACTGCAAGCACAAGCGCGATATTGGCGATGTTGCTCCCGAGGATGTTTCCTGTTGCGATACCGGGGTTTCCGGTGAGGCTTGCGTTTGCGCTGACCACAAACTCCGGCAGCGATGTCCCAAATGCCACAACCGTAAACCCGATGAGTGAGGGGGTGACCCCAAACCGCGAGGCAAGCCCGCTCCCTCCGCCGACGAAGAAGTCCGCACCCTTGACGAGAAGCGCAAGGCCGGTTATGAAGAGAGCCGCCTCAAGAAACATATGAAGAAGATCCGGTCGCCGGATATATAGGTGCTGAGGTTTCATCACTTCAGTACTATGGAGTACTGGTGTGGGAGTGTCGATAGTGAGGGGGTCTTCCGGCCCCGGGAAGGAACACCTCATGAACTGCTGTTGGCAGTGCAATCGACAGAAACCGATATGCAGGCGTTTTCACCCCTGACAGAGGACCTGATTATGCAGTCGGGGGTATTCCCTGACAGAAAGGAGTATATCAGGAGGCTGAGGGAGGTGATGTTTCACCATGCCGCCCTGGTTCTTGCGGATGCGGTGTCTGGCAGGGATGCAGAACTTCTCCAGATGGTCAGGACGCTTGACCAGATGGATGAGGCGATCAATCTCCTCTCTGAGCGGGTTATCGAATGGTACCTGGTGACAAATCCTTCGTTCTCCCAGAAAGGAAGAAAAGGTTCGATCAAACGTGTACTCCCAAGGATTCGGCGGACCAGATCCCGGCCACTCAGGGGTATGGCAGATCAGCTTGAAGGGCTCGCCGCTGCCCGGACTGCACTTGCAGCTGATGTCTCGCGGCTGGCTGGGCGGGTGATCCCAAACACGAGTGAGCTTGTCGGAGGGCTGGTCGCTGCCCGGATCATGGCGCGTGCCGGGGGCTTGCGGAAACTGGCTTCGATGCCGGGGAGTTCGGTGCAGGTGATCGGGGCAGAAGCAGCACTCTTCTCCCATATCAGAATCGGGTCCCCGTCTCCCAAGCATGGGATCATCTTCCAGCACCGCCGGGTACATAATGCTCAAAAAGGAGTACGGGGCCGGGTGGCACGGCTGCTTGCGGCAAAGATTGCAATTGCGGCCCGGATTGATTTTTTCAGGGGTGAGCCGGACGAGGCGTTTCTGAGGGATGCAAACGGCAGAATCGATCTGGCAGCCGGAGGTAGCCATGATCAGAATTGACGGGCAGCTCGTCTCGCCGGGTGCTGGTGGTGTGTATAATGAGCGGATGGTGAAAGGCTACCGGGTCTGGGACCCGTTCCGGTCGAAACTGGCGGCTCTCTGCATGCTGGATGAGACAATTGACCTGACGCCTTCCATGCGGGTGCTCTATCTTGGTGCTGCAAACGGAACAACGGTATCGCATGTTGCTGATTATGTGGAGGTGGTGTATGCAGTTGAGTTTGCTCCAAGGCCCCTGCGTGATCTGCTTGTGGTTGCCGAAAAGCGGGAAAATATCGTCCCTATTGCAGGTGATGCGACCCGTCCTGACCGGTATGCGCCGTTCCTGGAGGAGGTTGATCTCCTGTACCAGGATGTTGCCCAGCCCGATCAGGCAGGGATTCTGATAAAGCATTTGCCGTTTCTGAAGCGGGCCACGTCCGGGCCGGATGAGGTTTCCGGACCAGAGCAGGTGTCCGGGGGAGCTGGCGGGCCAACAGCGATCCTGATGCTGAAGACGCGGTCGGTTGATATCAGGATGACGCCCGAGGAGGTCTTCTCCGGGACGGTTGAGCGTCTGAGGGAGGCGGGGTTATTGATCCACAAGACCTGCTGGCTTGAGCCCTACCACCATGATCATGCGGCAATTGTGTGTGGTATCGGGGATCGGTGACCGCACCCCAACCATTATTTTTGTTGCAGGAGCTCCTTTTTGAGCCTGAGGTGCTCCTCAAGTCCGGCTTTGAGGTTTAGAATTGCCTGCTCTTTTGTGGTTCCCTGATCCGCGACATGCGTGAGGTGATCAATAGCAACGTAGCATTTTCCTTCCCTGTGGATTGTGATTCTGGATTTCATGTCCGGGTTCATTGATAGTATCTGTAATTGTCAGGTCTTTGTGGTATCATTCAGAAGTAGTTCTGTGAATACATGACTGGTATTCTCCTTGGTGTGCTCAATACTCTTCTGGTTGCCTCTTCTGGCTGCTGTTGTTGTGGCTGTGGTTTTTTTCCCCTCAATCTCCCACAAGTCCCTGATGGGATTTATCTGTTTTTTGCTTTATTTTGGCTTTAATTAAGGGTTTCCGGCTTAAAGGTACTCTTAATCGCATGGGCTGGCTAAGGGCTGTAAATGTGTCTATAAACTATATGTAGGTTTATGATGCAATCGGAGAACCGGATGTCGTCCCATTCTATTCAAACCTTAATTGCTGACTGTCTGGCATCTGCGGCTTGCAGGTTCTTTCTTTGTTCTTCTTTCTTCTGTGCTCTTCGCCTGCCGTGTCCTGCCCCGCCCTGCCCTGTCGTATCCTTCTTTTTTGCACGTTTCCCCTGCGCTGTACTTGCCTTGAATTGCTGTTGCCCCGGTTTTGCTTCCGTTCTTCGTCCTGGTGCTCTCTCTTTTCTTCTCCAATCAGCCCTTCCCTTCCCTTCCCTTTCCTACCGTCCTTCCCTTCCCTATCTCCATTCTCTCCTCTCCTCTCTTTTCCCGCCGCGTGTATTCGCCCATCGATAACCTAATAATGGGGGTGATGCAAGAGAATGGATGACGAGAGTATGCGGATCAATGATCAATGATCAAGAATCAAGAGTAAAGGATCAAGGATAAAGAAAAAAGCATACAATAAAGATAAAAATAAAAATAAAAAGGATTTGTCTGTCCATGTCGCGTTATGTCTTCTTCAACCCATTCTCCATTCTGATGGTGATCATCCTCTTTGCTGCCCTCATCATCCTGATACCGTTTCTCTTCCTCGGGATTGTCGGGGGAGCCCTGACAAATCTTGGGCTTTCCTGGCTCCAGGCAATCGGGCTTCTCATCCTGATTCTGATAGGCAGCCTGGTGAATGTCCCGGTGACAACCATCCGTGAGGCGGCCGGTGAACCTGTAAAACGCCCCGAGGGCCGCCAGTTTGCACCATCTCTCTATGAGAACATGTACCGGGTGCAGCCACCTGCACGGGTTACCCAGATTGCGGTGAATCTTGGCGGTGCGGTGATCCCGGTTCTGTTATCGGCATACCTGCTCTTCTATGCCCTTTTTGGCATTGGAGATCTGGGTCTTGCTATCCGTTCTGTCATCGGGGTGCTGGTGGTTACAATCATCGTGCACCGGTATGCCCGCCTGATCCCCGGTGTCGGAATAGGGACACCCTTCTTCCTGCCGCCGCTTGCAGCTCTTGCCTGTGGTATCCTGCTTGCAGGGGGCTTTGGGCTCTCTGCTGCCATCATCGCCTATACAAGCGGCACACTCGGGACGCTCCTTGGAGCAGATCTGCTGAATCTCAGGAAGATTGGATCACTTGGAGCACCTGTTGTATCCATCGGGGGTGCAGGGACGTTTGATGGGATCTTTTTGTCAGGGATTATCGCGGCGTTTCTGGCGTGATGTTTTGCAAGAGATTATTGCTTGATAAATTTGGATTTATTTAGCTTCGTTTTTTACAAATTGTTATGTATAACCTTAATGTATTATGGACTCTTATAAATCATTATGGCACAAGGGATGACTACCATAGAGATCTCACGATCTGATAAAATGAAGCTCGATAAACTCCGTCGCTATCCAAAAGAACCCTATCGTCTGGTTATTCACCGTCTTCTTGAAGTGGCGGAGGATACTGAACCTCTTACAGGTGAGGAGATTGCCGAGATCCGGGAATCTCTCGAAGAGATCGAAAGAGGTGAGTATGTTACACATGAGGAACTGAAGCGCGATCTGGGGTTTGAGTGATTCAGTGTGATTTTTACTCTTCGCTATTCGAAAAAAGCTCAAAAGGCTATTAAAAATTTGTCTGCAACGGATGCCCGGCGAATAGTGGGGGCTCTTGAAGATCTTTCAGAAGAGGAAAGGCCGGAATTGTTTGTGAAACGTCTGACTGACTCTCCATTGTATTCTCTCAGGGTTGGTGTATATCGGGTGATTTTGTCAATCAGTCATGATCAATGTGTAATATTAGCATTGAAGCTAGCTCATAGGCGAAATGTCTATAGTAATCATTAATCTGTGCTCTTTCTTTCTTTGTAACGGTTGAGATGTATTTCAGTGCTTCATCACTGAATACAATCTCATACATCGGGAAAAGCCTCGTCAATTGAGTGATATCTGCCCCGCTTATCAACTGCCTTCAAATGATTCAGTACTTTCTCAACATCCCAGTTTTCATCATCTTCAGATACCTGGAGTGCCTGATCTGCCATCTCAGAAATAAGGGAATCGTATGTCTGGTTACTCTTGCGCAATTTTGAGAGCTTCATTCTGGTCTCAAGGCTTATTGATAGTGTTGTCCTGGTGCTATCAGACGCCATACCTTATCATTGATAGTGAGGACATCGTTATAGTTTTGTTGCCAGTTCTAAGATTGGTTGAGATGGTATTCGGCTAATAATCAAACGCAGAGAAACATCCTGTGATCCTTCATCTGGCTCTGAAGGCCCTTTCGACTTTCTATAACTCTTGTGTTTTCCTTGTATCGTCTCCTCTCTCTTCTTTTGTTATCATCTCTTCATAAACTCACATATGGTTTATGCTGGGTGCAAGGGTAATGCCTCTCCGGTTGGTAAATCTTATTAAAGAAACGCTATTTTGCAGTTTAAAATGTATTTTAAAGATTTTAATGGTGAAAAAGAAAAAGTAAGAAGAAGTAGTCCGGAGCAGATTCGAACTGCTGTCGGGGGATCCAGAGTCCCCCATGATTGACCGCTACACTACCGGACTATTGTGCCATTATAGGTGATTCCTGATAACTAATGAACCTGACGGAAACCATAGCCCCGCCGAGTGCCGTTTGTGGATCCTGATCGCCAGATCCCGCATACTGGCCAAAGAGCCCATGACGGTCTCATAAAGTTTCCTTGATCCTCTCATGCTCCTCTTATATTCTCCACATATTCATCTCATACTCTTCTCATGTATCTCTCATGATCTCCTGATTTTAGGGGCCGAGCCCGGCAGGTTCAGGTCCAGGTTCAGGTTCAGTTCCGCCTGGCAAGGCTGCATCCCCTGCATGCAGAACAGACGATCTCACGTGGTTTAAAGTGTGCTCCTTCCCCGCAGAAAGGCAAAATATCAGCTACGTCCCGGCGGTAGTAGATATGCGGGACAAGCGAGATGTGCGTATAGGCACCCGGTTTAACGCCGACTGCGTCTGCAATATACTGCTGGAGCCGTGCGAGTGCGTACATATTTGCACCCGCAGCACTGAGCATATCGTTTGACCGGAAGACGACCTTCATATCAAGGACTGGGCCGCCCTCCCCATCCCGCATCACGCACTGAACGAGCTGAAGGCAGGGGCAGTCATCCAATATTTCATCCACCGGGGGATTCCAGGTGACGGCGACTGCCCGCCTGCTTGCCGGTTCCTGCTTCAGCTTCTCTATAATATAGTGTATCTGGTCTGTGTGGATGGCTGCATTAATCTCTGTATGTGACTCTGTCTGGCTCTCTTCCTCCGCTCCATTCCCTGCTGCACGGGTGAGGCCCTGGCCCCAGTCAAAGAGGCGGGAATGGTAGTCGTATTCAAAGACGGCATCAGATCCTTTGATCAGGTCATCAGCATAGCAGTCCAGAAACGATCTCCGAAACCGCGACTTCTCACTTGCCATCGGCTCTGCAAACGGGTTCTCCACCCGGAGCGCGATCTCGTCTGTCTCAAGTGTTGCTTCACCGTTCTCGGTCAGCCGCTCCCGCCCTTTCTCAAGGATGTGGGCGATTACGAGTTCGTGTGCACGGCCAAGGGTTGCCGCACGGATTATCTTCATGAATGAATTGTATGTATCCGAGGCTAATGATAATGTGGGATCTGATTGATTGATGCGTCATATATGGATTCTGCTGCTTCCATCAGGATCTGTCATCAGGATCTGTCGCATCCGCCGCTTGAATCCGTCCTGCATCATCCCTCGTTTTACGTCCTGATTCTGCATCCTTTTTGCATTCGTTTTGCCCGCCGGACGCGGCATGACAAGCGCGAAAGCAGGGTAATCCTGGGTGCGGGGGGTGCGCTTCTCCACTGCACTGCTGTTATGCCGGATTCGCAACAATCGTTCGAGAAGTCTGCGTTCACCTGGGATCATGATTCCATATTGCATTGTCCGGCGACTTTTTCGTGTTTTCCATGAATACATCAGGAGAACTGCACCGGGTTCAACCACAAAGGCTATATTAACTGCTCGTCTAAAATAGGAGTATATTCCGTTGATCGGAGTATAATCCTTGCAGAACGGGGATTCGGCAAATGTCGAACTCCTGAATCGCATGTTGATTGTAAGTAATGTATGGAGGAAACACATGAAAAACACAACGAAGTTGATGGTTGTTGCCATGGCACTCCTGCTTGCCGCTTCACTGCTGGTTCTCCCGGCAACAGCGGCACGTGGGGATGAAATCAGAAATATTTCGGATGGCGCC
This sequence comes from Methanocalculus natronophilus, assembly GCF_038751955.1. Taxonomy (NCBI): domain Archaea; kingdom Methanobacteriati; phylum Methanobacteriota; class Methanomicrobia; order Methanomicrobiales; family Methanocalculaceae; genus Methanocalculus; species Methanocalculus natronophilus. The sequence goes on from NZ_JBCEXH010000008.1 coordinate 25,060, forward strand.
ACCATCTTTGTTTGGGAAGAAGATCTCAATCTGACTCCCATTAATAAAACTGGAGGAGTAGTAACATCGCTCAACAAATATGTTGATGATGACACATCCAAAGCACTTGTCCATGAAATCCCTGTAGATGAACCAGATGGTTTCGATGTTCTTGAATCACTTGTAGATGGGCATTATGGCGTTTACTATGTAGAGACGCGTGTGGGTGGTACTGGTCCAGCCGCTTATTCAGAAACCATCAGAATCCGCAAGCCCGTAATGACTGCGGATGCGGTTTTAACTGAGTCTGTAACAAGTTCTATAGATGGTGCTACAATTGCAAGAACTTCTAATATTACGTTCAGAATTGATGCGCCACTAGTTGGTCCATTATACAAAAACAATGATGACACTCAGAATGCAACCGCAAAAATTGAGTTTACAACACCTGCCGATGGTATAACCACAAGATTTGGTGGTAAACTATTTGAGGGCATTCATGTGAACAAATCACAGGTTTTCACTGATTTCGTCGTTCCTTCGGCTGAGAGTGCAGGTACATACACTGCTGTTGTGAAATGGGATGATGTGCCAACGAGCTTTGACAACTACGCACCCAACTCAAACACAATGACGTTCACACTCACTACCAAGGTAGTATCCATAACGTCAAATCGTGACTCTGTTATCCGAAACAACAATTTTGCCGTGACAATCACTGGCGAGTCACTGAAAGACTACTATGTTTACATCGAGAATCCAGCTGATCAGACTGCAAAGAACCCAATGTTCCGTCCAGATCAGCCTAAAGTGAACTCCAGTCAAGCGGCCTTAACTCAGATGGATGACTATACTGATCCAAAACTGACTAACTTCAAGAATGTATCTGGCACTGGTGCAATCCTTGAAACAAGCGCTGCTGGAACACGCACTGCTGAATTCAACACAACCGGATCAACAGACGCCAAGACTTACACTATCCGTGTTGTCGATGCTGAAGACCCTGGTAAGTATGACACCGTCAAAGTAAGGGTTGAAGAGGGTGACATCACCATCACAGCAGACGGTGACCGAACCTTCTACCTTGGTGAAGAGATTACGTTCTCTGGAACAAACACAGATACTAATAAAGTCTGGCTCTTTGTAACCGGACCCAACCTAAACAGGGATGGTGCCTATCCGTACGAGGTGACTGAGTCGGTTGATAAATCTGATCCAGGTACTTTTAAGGAAGTAGATGTTGAAGCTGATGATACCTGGGAGTGGAAATTTGACACTCAGCGGTTCAATGTCGATGCTGGAACATACACCTTCTATGCACTGACTGAAAAGGAAACCCGGGCAGGACTCTCCAATGTGAAGTACGATACCGTATCTGTCGTTGTCCGTCAGGGCTTCCTCTCATCCAGTGTATCACAGTCAACTGTTGCAAAGGGTGACTCACTCTTTATCCGCGGAACTGCCCAGGGCAACCCAAGTGAGGTTGCTGTCTGGATCATCGGTCCAAACATGATAAAGAGCGAAAGAGAAACTGTTGAAGATGATGCATCCTTTGAGTATGAACTGAAGAGTGACTCTACAAAGGATCTCGCTGCAGGCCAGTACTTCGTGGTTGTCCAGCACCCAATGGGCAATAACAAACTGGATGTTGTCCGAACTCAGGCTGCTGCTCCAACAGTTGAAGATTGGGTTGATGGTGAGCATGTCCGTATCAGAGGTACAGAAGAACTGACTGGAACAAATGTCTTCAAGGTACTTGGAACAGACCGTCTCCAGGGACCACACGCTGCCCAGGCACTCATTGACCTCCTGAACAACCAGAATGTCGATGACACCTACAACAGGCTGACCTTCCTGGTTCAGGAACCCTGGATCAGAGTTGACGCAATCAGCGACAAGTATGTCGGCAGCACGTTCACCATCACCGGAACAACCAACCTCGGTGTTGACCACGAACTGCTTGTTGACATTAAGTCATCTGCGTTCGAGCCAGCCGACAAGGCTGTAACCGGTGAATTCTACGGAGACGCTGGTACCATCAAGGTCGTCGAGGGTGACGCAGGCTACAACACCTGGTCATTCGAAGTCGATGCAACCGCATTCAAGCCTGATGAGTACATCGTCATCGTTGAATCCATTGAAGCAGACACAACCACAACCGCAAACTTCAACGTCCTTGAGGGCGTTCCGGCAACACCGACACCGGAGCCGGTAGACCCAACACCGACACCGGAGCCAACCCCGGTTGAGCCAACCCCGGTGCCAACACCTGAAGCCCCAGGATTTGGAGCACTTGTTGCGATTGCTGGTCTTGGTGCGGTAGCGTTCCTCGTTCTTCGCAGGGACTAAACCAACCCAAACCTAACTTTTCTTTTTCTTTACAAAACAGCAAATCAGGGACGCAAAAGCGTCTGCTATCCTTTCAGAAGCAAAAGTCCCGATTAAATGAACCAGTTTTCTCAATAAACTGCGGTATTCTCATGAAAGCTCCAAAACTGATGCCTCTCAAAGGAGATGTCGTGGAATATCTCTTCTGTATACTCAAACGTGAGATGACGTTTTCAGAATGTATTGAAGAGATGGTTGAGAACGAAAAGAAACGGCGTCTTGTTGAAGATATCAGACAAATACAGCATACAGAAGATCTCGTGGAACTATTCTGTTGAAGTACCCGGGTTGGCTCAGGTGAAGCAGCGTTGGATGCTTTCCAAGCTCTGCCGGAAAAACCCAGACATCTCATAACTGACAAACTCAAATAACGAACAACTATCACGATGTATCCTTTTTCAGAGTAGTTGCTGAAACTGTTCCCTGGAAATACCGGCCTGAGACAATATTGTCTGAAGTGTCTTTGGTGCAAGAATCTTTCCGGAGTGAACCGGGACTGTGATCAGAATTCCACGTTTTTCATGATGGAGATAATGATGGCTTCCCCGGATGCCAACGAGTTCATACCCATCTATTTTAAGATATAGGAACAGTTACTTCAACAGGAATTGGTCTGCCAAGCTTCCCGGCAACTTCAATGTAGCCTGCTATTGCCTCTTCGATATGACGTAATGCCTCTTCCCAGGTTGATCCCTCACTAATGCATCCCGGAAGGAGGGGTACTGAAACTGTATATCCTCCGTCTTCATTCTTTTCCATGAGTACGGTATAGCGAAGATGTGTCTCTGGCATACGAACGTCCAACTCTCCGTGTTGAATCATTGCATCCAGCACTATTAAAGCCATTATGGCAAAGCCTGAGTATTACTCCGCCTCTCCCTCTTCCAATAATTCCCACGTCTCTCCTCCTCAACCAACCAAGTAAAAAACCAGTGACTTTCCCGGCAACCCTTATCCCTCCCGGCAACCAGATCCTGTATCATATACCGGAAACTCACACCGGAACCATATACCGGAACCAAACACCGGAAACACCGGGGGTATCTATAGAGATGGTCAGACTCACAGGAAAAGTGCTTGATATCGAATACCGGGGCGTCCTCCTCAACCGGGAAGATGCCCGCACCATCGGCGTCCTGGACGGCGATCGTGTTGAACTGGTCAATGAAGAGAAGAAAACTGCTGCCCAGGCATTTGTCACGACAACCGCAACCATGCTGCCGCAGGGAACAGCAGGCGTCTACCAGGTGACAAACCGGCGCCTGGAACTCGAAGGCAGTGAACAGATCGAGATCCGGGCTGTCGGCAGACCGGCATCAATCGACTTCATCAAGAAGAAGATGGACGGCGGCAGACTCACCATGGAAGAGACGCGGTCAATCGTCCGCGAGATCGTTGATGACACCCTCTCCCCCGGTGAAGTCAGCGCCTACATCGTCGGCACCTACATCAACGGCCTTGACATGGACGAGATCGAGTATCTCACCCGTGCAACTGTTGCAACCGGGGACCAGCTCTCGTTTGCGTCCCGCCCGATAGTCGACAAGCACTCAATCGGCGGCGTCCCCGGCAACAAGATCACCCTTCTTGTCGTTCCGATGATCATGGCAGCAGGTCTGAAATGCCCAAAAACCAGCTCACGAGCGATCACCGGTGCAGGAGGAACAGCAGACCTCATGGAAGCAATCGCTCCTGTCACCTTCACCGCAAGCGAACTCCAGGCAATGACTGAGAAAGCAGGCGGCGCAATCGTCTGGGGCGGCGCAACCAACATCGCTCCCGCAGACGACAAGATTATCCTCTACGAGTACCCCCTCAAGATCGATCCGCACGGCCAGATGCTCGCCTCCGTGATGGCAAAGAAATTCGCTGTCGGCGCAGACCTTGTCGTCATCGATATCCCGGTCGGCCGTGACGCCAAGGTCGCTTCCATTGACGAAGGCAGAAAACTTGCCCGCGACTTCATGGAACTTGGAGACCGGCTTGGCATGAAGGTTGAATGCGCCCTCACCTATGGCGAAACACCAATCGGCAGATCTATCGGTGTCAATCTGGAAGTTGCAGAAGCACTCTCGATCCTGAAAGGATTGGATACCCCGGACTCGCTCATCCAGAAGAGTGCGGCAATCGCTGGCATCGCACTTGAGATGGCGGGCAAGGTGCAGGCAGGAACCGGCACTGACGCCGCACTCGATCTCCTCAGGAACGGCAAAGCAGACGCGATGATGCAGAAGATAATCGAGGTGCAGGGCGGCGACCCCGGCGTCACCGCAGATGATCTCCCGCCGGGCGATCATGCATTCACTGTCAATGCCCCGGATACCGGCTACGTTATCGAGATGGACAACCGGGCGCTGATCACCATCGCGCGCGCAGCAGGCGCCCCCCACGACCACGGTGCAGGTATCCTCTTCCACAAAAAACAGGGCCAGCACGTGAAGCGGGGTGATCCCATCTTTACCATCCATGCAGACCGGAGCTGGCGCCTCCAGAAGGCGCTGGAAGAAGGCAGGCGTCTCATGCCTGTTGCCGTGGAAGGCATGCTGATCGATCGGATACCTTCACAACACTGGCGGCAACCGATGAACTAATAGGCAAGAAAAGAAAAGTAACCTGTATATGCATTCACTTCGGATAGTTGTTGCTCTTATCCTGTTTCTGTCGATGGTGGCAGCAGCACAGGCTGTTGTCACTCTCAACATCTATGTGGAGGATGCCCGTGGTGACCCGGTTCATGATGCCGCCGTCTATGTGGGTGATAGCTATATCGGCTCCACCAGTTCTGAGGGCTGGATCTCCTATACGCACTCCGGCACATCCAGTTTCCGCCTTCGGGTTGCCAAAAGCGGCTATGAGAGCCGTTCCGTAACCGTCCAGAGATCCGAGACAACCCGGACAGTCATGCTCGAACAGAGCTCGGTTATCCTGACGGTGCTCGTCTATGACGAGAATATTGCACCTCTGAAGGATGCCATCGTCCGGGTTGTCGGCCCGTCATCTGAAAAGACAGAAGATACGGGCTCCGACGGAAAAGCCGTATTCTCCCTTCCCGATGGGAGTACCTACGAGGTATACATCACCTCGCTTGATTACCGGGATACAGAAACCTCTGTTCAACTCTCAGGGTCAAACCGTGAGATCTCGGTTGTCATGGAGCGGGGTGACCGGTTTGCGTTCCGTGTCATAGACGATGAGACACAGGATCCGGTGAGCGGCGCAGAGGTTCTTGTTGATGGGCGATCAAGGGGCACAACCCGTGACGACGGCGTTCTCTCCTACAACCTCAGGAAAGGATATGAATATCTGATCACCGTAAAAAAGCCGGAATACGAGGCCTATTCGATGCGCCAGTACATCACCGGTGATCAGCAGGTTCTGACCATACCTCTCCAAAAAGCGTATCATACATCATTTGTATCAGTCTTTGACACCGATAAACGGGTTGTTGAAGGCGCAGATGTCTTTATGGACGGTACCCTGCTCAGAAAGACTGACAGTTACGGCCGTGCATCACTTGGCAAACTCACAACCGGCACCTATCATCTTGAGATCAGAAAAGCCGGATTTGAAGATTATAGCGAAGAGATCACTGTTTCTGAAGATTCAATGGATTTCATCGCAAACCTTGCATATTCTGCAGTTCCAATCCGGGTGCATGTTCAGGATTCATCACATGCAGTCATACCGGGAGCAACAATAACTGTCAATGAAGAGAATAAGGGGACAACTGACGAGAGCGGGCTTCTCTTCATCTCCTTGAACCCGGGCAGGGACTATTCGATTGCCGCAGACAAGGACGGGTATCACCAGGCAACGATCTCCCACACCGTTCCGGTGGGCGGCAAACAGGATTCTGTGACCATCACGCTGAAACGATCAATCAATTTCCTGGTAATAGGGGGTGCTGCCGGGGCAGTCATCCTGCTTGCCTTTGGTCTCTACTTCATGAAAGGCAGGATCAAAACCAGGACGCCGAAATCAGGGTCTTCAAAGCGATATAAGCAATGGTAGGTTGTAAAAAATCTAAAATCTCTCAATTTATCGTTTTCAGACTTTCCAAAGCTATATAAATAATAAGGTTTGAGTATACTCAATGGCGCCGACGCCAATCCACCTTCTCATTGCACTGCTGGCACTCCTCTTCCTTGTGAGCCCGGCCGCTGCCATTCCTGACACCATCCATCTTCAGTCAGATACGGAGTGGCTCACCGCCGGGTCATCAGCATATGCAACCATAACCGCGACCATCAGCAACGGCACGACCCCACTCCCGGCAATCCCGGTCACCTTCTCTCTTGATGATCCCACAATGGGATCACTCAGTAGCGCCTCGACATCAACAACTGGTGAAGGAAAGGCAACTGTGAGGTTTACCCCGGCAACCCAGAGCGGCGATGCCGTCATCAGGGTCTCTGCCGGATATGATTCCAAAGAGTCCGCAATACTCCAGAAGATCGATCATGCCGAACCTGCAAACATAACCGATCCCGTGTACCAGCACGAGGCGACTGTCGGGTCTCGTGCTGAGATCTCAGTCGGGATGAGGGATGCCTATGGAAACCCTGTTGATAACCGGCGGGAAGCAGCCCTTGGCATCTCTCCGGAGAGTATAGCTCTCACGGTCACCTCTGCCGGAGGAAACGCAGGCTTCCTGACACCTGAGGGCAACAAGACCACAATTACTGTCCCTGTGGATGACAGGGGCGCCATCACCGCCTCCCTCCAGCTCGATACCTACCCGGGCGATCACATCATCAGTATCGACCCCTCGCCGGACGGTATCGCAACCAGGTGGATCACCATCAATGCGATTGCAGATGCCGTGCCGCATGATCTGAGCTATGTCGTCACTCCGGTCACCGGAACAGCCCCTGCAGACGGGGAGGCCATGTTTACCATCCGCTACTACTTCACAGATGAATATGGGAATCCTGCTGGTGCGCAGGCGATCAACTACCGTATCACAGGACCTGCAGAGACACAGGAAGACACCTTCACGACAAGCTCCCTTGGTGAGATTGTACTGACCTATGGCCCCGTACTGACAACAGGGACATATGAGATCACCTGCTCTCCGGCAGACAACCCGGCTCTCCAAAAGACCCTCCCCCTGACATTCCATAGCAGTGAACCTGTTGCTATGCTTCTCACCGCAAACCCGCTGATGATTGCAAGCCGTGACGCAAAACCTGATACCAGGGCAGATATCAGGGCAAAAGTCATCGATAAACGCGGCCATCCGGTTGCTGGTGAAGAGGTGACTTTTACAGTACTCCCGGGTGCAACAGAAGGCTATCTCCATGATCCAAAACTGCATGTTGTCAATGCAGTAACAAACGAATACGGCTTTGCAACCGCCAGCTTCTATCCAGGTGACTTCACACAGGACTGGACATGTGACTCCTTCAACCCAAGAGCTGCCGGAGAAGCGACCATCCATGCAGAATGGATGGACAAGGAGGACGAGGTCACCATAATCTGGAAGAACTATCCTTTCCTCAGTATCAGCACCATGATCGAACCCGAGACGGTCAGGGTTAATGAAACCATTAACGTGACGATGCAGATATCCGGAGATGGCTGGTTTCTCCAGTCCGGGAGCAGGGTGGATGTTGTCCAGGTAATCGACTCTTCAGGCAGCATGAGTGCGGGTGACATCGAGCCTAATCGGTTGGATGCAGCACAATCGGTCACACATGAGTTTGCTGACATGATCATGGACCTTGCCGGGAACCGTGTTGCGATCTTTTCATCTGCCAACACCATCACCCTCGAACAGGAACTCACCTATGAGAAGACCCTGATAAACCAGGCAATTGAGCGCTTATCATCAGGTGGGAGCGGCAGACTCATGCGGGCAGGCTGCTACCAGGCAATTCATCATCTGGAGTTCACCAGCCGCCCGGGCGTGGTGAAAGCAGTCATCCTGCTTGGAGATATGAACAGCTGGAATCCCAAAGGCAACCATCTTGGAGATGAATATCACTTTGATAACCTCCTCGCCTATGCAAACGAGCATGATGTCCGGATCTATACGGTTATGCTCGCAGCAGACGAATCATCAAATACCTACCAGTTGTCTGCGAACTTCTCTGAAGCAACCGGTGGCAGGGCATTTAACGCCCAGAACTACATGGATCTGATGGAAGCCTACCTGCAGATAACAGAGGAGCTCTCCTATGAAGCAGGGGTCAACACGACAATCGATCTCTCCCATGAAAACGTGAAGGTCAACCAGGCAGACCACCCGGGAGGCGATGTCTTTGAATATGTCCCGCAGACTGTGATTACAAACCGGTACTACAATGGAACTGTCACCAGAACAGAGCTTGATCAGACCGATGACTGGAGGGGAATCACTCCTCCGGCAGCGAATGCCCCTGCACACAGCCTCTTCTTTGATATCGGAACAATTTATCTTGGTCAGGTTTGGGAGGCACGGTATCAGCTCAGGGTCTTACAGGAGGGAACAATTGAGCTATTCGATCCACGGTCAGCGGTCTCATTTGAAGATGCGCCTGAAGATGGCCAGCAGCTCCAGACGGTCTATATCAATGCACTTCCCGGGATAGAGGAGATTAAACTGCAGGATCTCCCGCTTAGGATCAACAACCTCAGATCAACAGCAAGCCAGTCGGTAACCGATATTCTTCCGATAACCTGGGAGATCACCTATGGTGGTGACGATGATGCCACCCAGCATATCCAGTATACAATCGTTGATCCGATCGTATTTCAGAGATTCAACTATGCCGGCCCATATGACTGGCAGACGGCAACAACCCTCACGACACCGGGTCCGGTAGTTGGGCAGAAGATGACCCGCGATATCAATGTGGCTGATCGCCACGGCGTCTGCCTCATCCGCATCCGGGCATCAGCACCCGGCACACCTGACGATACCGCATGGATGCACGTTCCGGTCGGCCGGGCATCAGCTGAGTCATTCATTAAAATTGAATAAAAAAGGGCATAATCAATATGAAAAAGAGTGAAAGCGGATCCACCGGGAATCGAACCCGGGTCCTTGGGTTCGAAGCCCAAGAGGATATCCTCTACCCCATAGATCCACGCTTGTGTATACAGATGTGACTGTATATTATATAGCACTGTGCCGCACGGTCTCTTCCGGCATTCTTTTTCTTCTCATCCACCCATTACTGATCATGATCTTATCTGCGGCAGTGATCAAAAGCAGGCTTGCCGATGACAGCAGAAACGGCGATCTCGTGATCCGCCCATTCGGACAATCCTGCCTCCAGCCCGCCAGTTATGATCTGAGAGTTGCTGACGAGGCTCTGCTCATCCGGGGGCAGTGTAATCTTGTCCCAACCCTTGAATGGGTGGAGCTCCCCTCAGACATCGCCGCCACACTACGCACCAGATCATCCTTTGGGCGGCGCGGCATTCTCCTTGGCGCAGGATATGTGGATCCCGGGTTCCGCGGACAGCTCACCCTCTGCTGCACCAACATGGGTACAGATGACATTCTTGTTGCAGAAGGAGATCGGATCGTCCAGATGATCTTCCATGCAGTCGATGGAGGAGACGAAGTCTACACTGGCAGGTACCAGGATAGCAGCGGGGTTGTCCATGCGAGAGAGTGATCCCGGAACCGAGCGGAAATGCCTGGAAATTCTTCGTATACTGGGCGAATCGCGTGAACCGATGGGGGCAAAACACCTCTCAGAGCGGATGGCAGAACAGGGCTTTATCCTCTCTGACCGTGCTGTCCAGTATTATCTCCATCACCTGGATGAGGTTGGTTTTACCAAAAAGATTGGAAACCGCGGACGGGTGCTCACAAAACTCGGCATGGCAGAGAGTGAAAGCGCACTTGTTGGAGACCGGATAGGTTTTGTCATCGCCAAACTTGAGCGTTTGGCCTTCAGGAGCACATTCAACCCCGACACCTGTACAGGCGATGTCGCGTATAACCTCTCCTTTGTCAGAAACGACGACCTGGACAGGGTTCGCCAGTCTTTTGACGAGGTCATCTCATCAAAACTCGGCTTCTTCAACACCTATGCCGAATCCGAAAATGACCCCCGTATCCCAAAAGACCATACCGGCATCATCACGGTCTGCAGCATCACAATGGATGGAATCTTCCAGCATCATGGCATACCTGTCAGGATGGCATACGGCGGGTGTCTCAATCATACAGGCGGGACCCCAGCCCGCTTTCTCCACCTGATCGGCTACCGGGGCACAACCCTTGATCCTCTTCAGCTGTTCATATCTGCCGGCATGCCCTCAATAGGCGAGTACATGCAGACGAAAAACGGTGTCTGCCTTGCCAATATCAGGAACATCCCCCAAGGCGCGGTTCAGTCAGCTGAGGAGATCATGGCTTCCATGCGGAAGAACGGCTTCCACCTGCCAGCTGCAGTCGGATCAGGGATACTTGGCATTCCCCATGAACCCTACCAGTCGTCTATCATCATCTACAGCGGCATGAACCTGGTCGGCCGGGCATATGAATCAGGTATCAGGATCAAAACCGAGATAGGCGCAGGAACACTGCCGATAGCACGTATTCTGTCTGGCTAGATCCAGGTGATCCCGCCATCGCCCTCTTCCGGCTCGTTCTCTGATCCGGATCGCTCACCGATAACAACAAACTTGGATCTGCCTTTTATCCCATCCCGGGGGCGTGGATGGCTGTGAGGTGTCCGATCCCCTCCCACACTGTCCTTTGGGGTGGGGTGGCCGCCAATACGCAGGTGTGCACCCCCTCCTCCTGCGTATGCAGAATCACTGGGTCGTTTCGCAGAATCTGGTGCAACACCCTTTCCCATCAGGACATCGTCACGCGGACGGGATGCTCTTCTATGGATAGTGATGGCTTCCCCATCAAAAGCCCGATCATCGGGGCGGGAGAAGTGTGACTTCAGGGCTATTGCCTTTGCCTCAAACGTATCATCCCTTGCCCTGATGTTCTCGGGGAGTGAGAACGGCCCATCAGTTGTGTCAGGGGGCATCCTGCCCTTCTCAACAGGTGTCTGCCCAATACGGATCGCCTGTGGATCCATTGTCCCGTCACGTGGCCGGATCCCGCCACCCACAGCTGTCTGGCGTGATATATCTGCAACTTCTGTTGCCTGCCTGCCGGGAAGTGTTATCTTTCTGGCGGGAGCACTATCCTCTCTTTCGGGAAGTGAAACCTCACCACCCGCAAAAACACCATCGTCTTCCACGGGATGATAGACCGGCGAACCTTCATCTGCCACCGGGGTCGGGGCTACACCAGTATCCTGCACAAACTCAACCCGATCGTCCTGATCTTCTGCTTCCCAGACATTCTCCTGCTGCAGGAGCGCAGCCCGCTCAGCCCGTTCTCTTGCTTTCCGCTCCAGCTCTTCCCTCTTCTGGAGTATCTCCTCCTTCTCCCGCCTGCTCTCCTCATGGCGGATCATCTCTTCCTCCATCTCTTCGAGATGGGCTTGCCGGATCTCTCTGAGCTCGTTGATACGGGGAATATTTTTGATCCCTGCCAGCACGATGATCACGCCGACATATTTCGTGTTTATCACGGGATAATCGCCAGCCCGCATCTCAAGGCCGGTGATATTTCTGTCGATCCATTTCCGCACGTTCTGGAATCCCTTCATCGAGAGCTCATCTGTTGGCCCTGCAATCAGGACAAGTGCCTTCTCAGCGCTCGTCAGATCGCATGGAACCGAGATCTCCTGGTATATCGCCCGTTTGGCAAGTTCAACAACCCGTGATGCACGCATGTGCCCTTCTTCAAAAGATGAATGATTTCTCCGGAATTTATTGAGAAAACAAAACTTTGGCCTTGAGATGATCTCTGTCGAATACCCGATGGCAACCATCCCCATTCCGGCGATGGTATTGATCACCTCACCCGCATCAAGAACGACTTCAGCAACCGGTTTTCCCCCCTCAACAAACTCACCAGCCCTGAGAAGAAGCCCGAAGCGCCGGGCAAGCCTCTCATTTAAAAGCCGGTTTGCTTCGCGGGGGTTCAATGAAGCCGTATCCGGATTTTGTTCCAGAACTGCCTCATCATCCTGTTCCGGATCATCTGTCTCATCATCAAAACCGTCATTCTGAATCCGCTCAAGCCTGAGCATCTCGGTCGCAATCTTCCGGTACCAGGTCTCGTTATCAAAGAGAATACAGCCGTCGACAACCGGCTCGATCACATCTATCTGATCAGCTGCCCGTGCCGAGATCCGTTTCCCTTCATTTCTGAGGGGAAGGGTGAGGATAGTAATCACCGGCTCATAGAATGAATCACGTATCTTTTGGACAATGAGCGGAACCGCGTCAGCATGCCGTCCTCCAAGCCCGGTACAGATAATTACAGCATCAATCTCGATGGTTGTGCTCTGCTGAATATGCTGGATCATCTCGGCAATATCCAGGATCTCGCCATCAGCTGCCATGTCATCTTCATGAAAAGAAGGAAGGACGATCCGCTCGGAATGGGGAATATGCCGGAGCTCCCTGATACTTGATATATCAGTATCTATTGCTAATGTCCAGACACTATGCGTTCCGCTTCGTGTGTCATGTTCATGGAGGGTGTCGGCGATCCGCGATCCTGCTCCGCCAAGTCCGATGATGAGCGCTTTCATACGGGACAATCCACCTCTGCAGAAAAAACCCGGATACTATTCTGCATGGTACAAATAGTATTATCCCCAGAACATAAAGCCTTTCAGTTCTTCCTTCCTGATCCTTTAGCCAGATTTTCAGTTTCTTCCTCATTTCCAGGAACTTATTTTCTACCTGGAACCACTGCCCCAAAAGTAAATGATAATGATTATAAGCATGTGTGTGAAAATACACACTGAGGTGAAATTACCTTGAGCTATGGAATTGAATTCGTGCCTGGAAACCTCTCTGTCAAGCAGGTAGTAAACTACTGCAAACTTGCAGAGACGAAAGACATCGACTATGCCTGGATCACCAACCACTACAACAATCGTCACTGTTACCCGATTCTTGCTGCCATTGCGCAGGCAACTGACGAGATAAAGATGGGACCTGGCATCATGAACGCCTTTACCGACACACCAGCGGCAATGGCCTCGTTCTCCTGTACATTAAACGAGATTTCAGATGGACGTGCAATCCTTGGTATCGGTCCGGGTGACCTGTCCACACTCCCAAAACTCGCAATTGACCCCTCAAAACCCGTCAGCAAACTCAAAGAGGCTGTCATTCAGATCCGCGCACTCTGTGCCGGAGAGGAGGTTAATAAACAGGGTCTTGAGTTCTTCGACTATGACGGTGCAAAACTCACCGGTGTCCAGCTCCCCGGCAAGAAGGGAATCCCGATCTACATCGGTGCCCAGGGGCCAAAAGTCCTCGAACTTGCAGGAGAAATGGGTGATGGCGCGCTTATCAACGCATCAAACCCAAAAGACTTCGAAGCAGCAATCCCGATCATCAACGCAGCATGCGAAAAGGTCGGCAAGAAGAAATTCGACATTGGTGCCTACACCGCCATCTCAGTTGATGATGACGTAAAGAAAGCGCGCAATGCAGCCAAGATCGTTGCTGCCTTCATTGCAGCAGGATCGCCACCGGCAATCCTTGAGCGCCACAACCTTGACATGGGCAATGTTGAAAAGATCAAAGCTGCACTTTCAAAATTCGACTTTAAGACCGTTGGAGGCCTCGTTGGCGATGCAGAAATTGATGCATTCACCATTGCAGGAACTCCGGATGACGTCAAACAGAAATGTGACGACCTGGTTGCATCCGGTGTCACACAGGTCATCTTCGGATCTCCACTTGGACCTGACATGGTCAAATCGATCCGTCTCCTCGGCAAGTACGTTGTATAAGCAGGTCATTTGTATAATCTTCCTGATCGTCAGGAAAATTCATACATCTCTCACATTTTTTTTTCAAAAATCTTTAAAGCGTTATCTGATAATGGTGTAGTGTGTCCCTCTTCTCCTGTATTGAGATCCACTCCGCACCCTCGCCCATCCAGTACCGGAGGGAGTATGCAACCGGTCTCTGCTGCCGCATAAGCCCGTATAGGGGTGTCAGGGGGATAAACGCACACATTGACTCACTCGCATACCAGTATGAGGCAGCTGGCTGCCCTTTCTGCAGATCACAGATCTTTGAGGCAACAGAACCCTTTTCAGATGGAGAGTGGATAACCCGGGGAGAGAGCGTCACGCTCCCAAACCGTTACCCGTATGCCGACCTGCATACCGTCACTATCATCACCGAAGCGCATATGGCGCCATCATTTTCTGCCCGCCAGCTCTCAGATGCTCTTGCTGGTTCAGCCACATCTCTTGTAGACTATCCGGGCTACCCATCCATCAACTGGAACTTCCTACCCTCTTCCGGCGCAAGCCTGCTCCACCCGCATCTCCAGGGTATTGCTGATCCAATGCCCACCGCACTCTGCATGCGCTATCTTGAGGCATCTGCACACACAGCAGACGGGGATTACTGGGAACTCTTCTGTGAAGAAGAACTCCATGGAAGCAGGCATCTCTTTGGGGAGTTGCTTGGAGAAGAACCAGTCTGGTTTGCCTCACCTGTGCCAATTGGCGAATGTGAGATCCGGGGCATCCTCCCGGTCAGGACAATCGCAGAGTTTCTCTCGATAACAGACAGGTTTGCAACTGATCTCGAAAGAATCATCAGCCTGTACCGGGGGCTTGGATTCTATGCCCTGAATATGGGTATCTTCTTCCAGAAGACCGGATCGTCTGGTGAGAGAGGGATGCATGCATTCTCTTCGATAATTGCACGAATCAATCCAAACCCGGATGCAATCAGTGACTCGGCTTTTATGGAGCGTATATCGGGAGAACCAATTGTCATGACACTCCCAGAAGATATTCCCGGATATCTTAATCCCTGAAAGCAACCGCAAAAGAAATCAGGTTGCAAAAATTCCGGGCAGGCAGTCCGGATTCCCCCCCTCCTCGTCAGAAGGAGGTATGCACAGAACGCTGCTGAAAGCAGCAGGCTCGTTGAAGTAAACAACTGAAAAAAAAGAAAGAAAGTCTGGTTTACTCAGGCTTGGTGATCAGCTTCGTCTTTGAGACGCGGACGCCGTCTTTCTTGTGGGGCTTCCGGATGACCGAGTCTCCGGCCTTCTCAAGCTCACGTGCCTCTTCACAGAGGATAGCAGCAACCCGCATCATCTCGTGTGCAGATGAAACGATCGGGATGTACTTCTCCCACTCTTTGGTCATGAAGCAGCCCTTGACATTGACGTCTGCGACAGCCTGTGCAATCTCGTGTGCTGCACGTGCTTTTGAAAGTGCATAGGGGTTGACAAACTCGCCGTCGACTGCCCTGTCGCTGGTGACAACAAGCTTTGGAAGAACGAGGTCTGCACCCTTCTTGCCTGCCTTCACCTGGTCGATGACCTCGTCAAGTGCCAGCTGGAGTTTGGTGAATGCACCGGTGAGGGAAAGAACCTTCACAAGGTTACCGTTGAAGTCTGCCATCTCGACGGGGTCAAGGAACTCACGGCGGGCACCGATCATGGCGTCAGCCTTCATGATGATGTAGCCGAAGTTGCTGGCTTTCAGGCCCTCGAACTTCTCCTTCTTTGAGGTTATGTCATCAGTGATCACAACAACCGGGATGCCTGCCTTTGCAAGTTCCTCACGTGCGCTTGTTGGTCCGGGGAGTATGCCGTTTGGTGAGACAACAACACAGAAGTCAGGTCCCCATGCCTTCATGTTGGAGACGACACGGTCGATATCATCGGTCTGCATCTTTGTTCCGGAGGTTGCCATGAAGCTTTCCATGTCTTCACGGTCTGCACGCTCGTCAAGGAGCAGCTCAGCCATGACACCTGAGGCGATATTGCCGAGTTTTGCTATGCCTACTTTTACTACCATAGAACTAACACCTCTCAAATATTTGAGAACACTTCTTTTTTGATAAAAGGGCATATAAACATTTTGAAACTGCTTTTCATACCTGCCAAAAAAAAGTTCCTGTTAGGTAAAATGTTTAAACTTTGAAGTGAAATATAATACTTTATGAAAGAAGATCTCCTTACCGAGAGGCAGAAGGAAGTCCTCAGGTATCGAAGACAGGGGATGACCCAGCAGCAGATAGCCGATCTCATCAGGACCTCAAAAGCAAATGTCTGCACGATAGAAAAATCTGCAACAGAAAATATCAGGCGGGCACGGGAGACGCTTGAGTTTGTGAACACCCTGGATGCAAAAGAACTCTGCACGATTACGGCTGAAGAAGACCTGCTTGATGCAGTCAATACCATATATGAGGAAGCCGAGCGCTTTGGCATCAAGGTGCGGTATGATACGGTGACTCTTATTAATCGGGTAAAAGCAGCAAACCCAGAGAAGATCCATGCCCGGTATATCCAGGATTCAATCCAGGTCTATATCAATGAGAAAGGCGACCTCTTTTTTGAATAGCCCTGGCAACACCACTCCCAAAACCCAATCACTTTTATAAGCTCTTCCTGTCAATATATTAGGAAGCCAGATCAGGCTGTCACAGAATGAACCAGGTTTATGCCGATTCATTCTGCGCGAAGAGATCAACCGGCTCTGCTGTTTTCAGGATAGTAACCGGTACATGCGTGCGAATTATTCGCAGGCTGACGACCATTAGCAGGTCTGATTGACGCGCCGGGCCAACGCACTGTCGAGCCCATTTTCCGGTATCCGGGAAGCGCGCTTAGGGTCAGGAACTCTTAAGAGAGACTGGGAATCCCGTTTGTGGGATAAAAAATGACAGTTCTTGAAAGGACGTGCTCTTGAATAATACAACAGGGCCTCCGTTCTGGAAAAATCGAGCTGGTCTGATCCAGAGATCCTCTTATCCTCCGGCCAACGACTCCCGCCTGTATGCCGTCAAGGTATGGCAGCTGCGGTGTAGAACGGTCTTTTCAGAGAAAAGACATCAAATATCAAGATTTGAAGGATTGAAGAATACATGCCGAGAATTCACAGGCCACGTTATGGTTCACTTGCATTCAGCCCCAGGAAACGAGCCAGGAGTGAAGTTCCTAAGTACAAATCCTGGCCAAAATACAATGGCACACCGGTACTGCAGGGATTTGCGGGATATAAGGTTGGCATGACCCATGTCATCATGATCGACGATCACAAGAGCAGCCCAAGTGAGGGGAAGGATATCATGATCCCCGTGACGGTTGTCGAGGTCCCGGCCATGAAGGTCGCTGCTATCCGCGCGTACCGGAAGGACACCTATGGAAAACACCCGATGACCGAAATCTGGGCAGAGAAGCTCGAAGACGGTCTCTCCGAGCGGATTACGGTACCAAAGAACCATGACCGCACCCGGGCAGCACAGGTAATCTCTGATGCTGTAGCAGCAGACAGTGTCGAAGAGATCATGCTTCTGATGCACACCACGCCTGAGATCATCTCGGGGATTCCAAAGAAAATCCCCGATCTCATGGAAATCCGTGTTGCCGGCGGCACAGTCGCCGAGCGGCTTGAGTATGCACAATCTCTCCTTGGACAAGACGTTGACTTTGCGTCTGTCCTTGCTGAGGGAGCGTATGCGGATATCACCGCTATCACCACCGGGAAAGGAACCCAGGGCGCGGTAAAACGCTGGGGTATCAGTATCCGGAAGCGGAAACATTCCCGGGGTGGGAAGAAACGCCATATCGGGACACTTGGTCCATGGACACCTCACCATGTCCGCTGGCAGGTTCCAAATGTCGGCCAGATGGGATACCAGCAGAGAACCGAATACAACAAGCGCATCATCAAGATCGGTTCAGAGACAGACGAGATAAATCCCGAAGGCGGATTCCTCCACTATGGTCTTGTCCGGAACAACTATGTGCTGATCAAAGGATCCATCCCCGGGCCCTCAAAGCGTATTATCAGGTTCCGCCCGGCGATCCGGCAGGGAGAACACAAAGTCAGGGTTCCGGCTGTCGAATATGTCAGCCTGGAGAGCAAACAGGGGTGAATGAGAGATGAAAGCAGAGGTAAAATCACTTGAAGGCTCTTCCCTGAGGGAGATCGAGCTTCCGGACGCTTTTCTGACACCATACCGCCCCGATGTCATCAAGCGGGCGGTGCTGGCACAACAGAGCAGGCGCTACCAGCCCCATGGCACAGATCCGCTTGCAGGAATGCGGACATCTGCTACCGGCTGGGGATCAGGCAGGGGCGCAGCCAAGATTCCGCGTATCAAAAACGGATCCCGTGCAGCCCGTGTTCCAAACGCACGCGGTGGACGTGCATGCCACCCACCGATGGCAGCAAAAAAACTTGTTGAGAAGATTAACAAGAAAGAGAAAGTTCTTGCGATCCGCTCAGCCATTGCAGCAACTGCAAACCCCGAAATCGTCAGGGGAAGGGGCCACCTCTTTGAGCAGGATGTAGTCAGCATTGTTGAAGACACCTTTGAGACACTTGGACGCACGTCTGATGTCATCTCTGTTCTTGAAGCGCTTGGTGTCATGAACGATGTAACCAGGTCAAAGCTGAGCAGGAACAGAAAACCCGGCAGGGCAACCCTCAGGGGAAGAGGCCACAAGCAGAGGAAGAGCATCCTGATCGTTACATCAGACACTCCTCTCCGTGCAGCATCAAACCTGCCCGGCGTGGACGCGGTTAGTGTTCGTGAACTGAGTGCAGAACTCCTTGCACCGGGCACGCACGCAGGCCGTCTTACGCTCTGGACAGAATCTGCAATAAAGCGGCTCTCGGAGGTGAACTGAGATCATGGTTCTTCATCATCCATCAGTTACGGAAAAATCAATGGCGACACTTGAACGCGAGAACAAACTCGTCTTCATTGTCAGAAAAGAAGCCAGTAAGGAGATGATCCGGCGAGACGTCGAGAACACCTTTGGAAAAGACGTCACCAGTGTACGCACACAGATGACGAACAAAGGGGATAAAAAGGCGACTATCAGCTTCGAGGACGATAAAGCCGCAGAAGAGATCCTGAGCCGCCTTGGAATCGTGTAGGTGAAGTTGAGATGGGACATCGAATCAGTAGTCAGGCGCGTGGAAAAGGCGGTCCGTCATACCGCGCTCCATCACATAAATACAAATCAGACCTCCGCCACCCTGGCAAAGGCAATCTGAGGGTGAGTGCAACGATCATCGATATCACTCATGATCCCGCACGCCACGCACCGATCGCCCTTGTCAGGCATGAGAACGGCGAGAAAGCCCACCACCTCGTCACCGAAGGTATGGGCATCGGCGATGTGCTGGAATGGGGGCTGGGTGCAGCAGTACGAAATGGAAACACCCTCCTTCTGAAGGACATCCCGACCGGTGCTGCGGTCTGCAACATCGAGGCAAGACCAGACGACGGCGGGAAATTTGTCCGTTCAAGCGGGGTGCAGGCACTTGTCATCGGAAAATCCGAAGACAGGGTCGGCGTCAGAATGCCAAGCGGCGTCATCAAATGGTTCAACAGCCACTGCCGCGCCACAATCGGTATCGTCGCCGGTGGAGGCCGCGGAGAGAAGCCTCTTGTCAAAGCCGGAAAGGCCTTCCATAAGATAAAATCGCAGGCAACAAAGTGGCCGCGTGTCCGTGGTGTTGCAATGAACGTCATTGACCATCCGTTTGGAGGTGGAAACCACCAGCATACAGGCAGGCCAAAGACGGTATCGCGTGGAACGCCACCAGGGCGGAAGGTCGGGCATATTGCCCCGAGGAGAACCGGAGCAAAGAGGTGAATCAGATATGGCAAAGAAACAGACCAAACGAATACCCAGGCGCCGTGAGGAATTCACCTATCACGGGTATACCATCCCCGAGCTTCAGGCAATGTCGATCTCGGATCTTATCCCGATCATGCCGAGCCGCGCCCGCAGGAAGATACAGCGTGGAATGACCAGGGATGAAGAGAATCTCCTTGAGAAGGTTCGCGCTGGCGATGAAAAGATCCGGACGCACAGCCGTGCCATGGTCATCCTTCCCGAGATGGTTGGAAAAACAATCGAGATCCACAATGGAAAAGAGTTCCAGCGTGTCGAAATCCCAGTCGAGGGCGTCTTCCATTATCTTGGAGAATTTGCCCAGACCAGGCGGCGAATCTCGCATGGCAGTGCCGGTATCGGTGCAACACGGTCGAGTAAGTATGTTCCCCTGAAGTGATCTCAAATGGCACGAACAGATTATATCATGAAGATCGAAGGCGAGAACATCGCGAAAGCCAAGGCAAACGAGCTGAACTGCTCGCCAAAACATGCAATCGAGATTGCCAGTTTCATCAGGCACAAGGATGTTGATTTCGCAATCGACTACTTAAACGACGTCATTCTGAAGAAGAAAGCAATACCCTTTGGCAGGTTCCGGAGGAAGGTTGCTCATCAGAAGACCCTGAAAGGGCCGGTCTGCCAGGGACGATTCCCGGTGAAAGCCTCAAAAGAGTATGTCCGCCTCCTCAACTCCGTGAAGAAGAATGCGGAGTATGCCGGGCTTGCAACAGACAACCTTGAGATCGTCCATGCCGCAGCCAACAGGGGGAGAAGCATGAAAGGCATCTTCCCCCGCGCAATGGGACGCGCAACACCAAAAGCCCGTGAAACCGTTACCATCGAGGTCATCGTCCGGGAGGTTGAGGAATAATGTCATCTGAGAAGAAGTTCGTTTCAGAGGGTGTCCGGAAAGTCCGTGTCGAAGCGTTCCTAACAAAGGAATTGAAGAGAGCCGGATACGGGGGCATGGACATCTTCAGAACCCCGATTGGCACCCAGGTGGCCATATATGCTGAGAAACCCGGAATTGTCATCGGAAAAGGTGGGAAACTGGTCCGACAGATAACGACCGATCTTGCAAACATCTATGGTATCGAATCACCGCAGGTTGAAGTCCAGCAGGTCGAGAATCCGAACCTGAACGCCCAGATCCTTGCAGAAAGGCTTGCAAACGCCCTTGAACGGGGCTGGTACTTCAGGAAAGCCGGATCAAGCGTCATCAGGCGCGTCATGGAGTCTGGTGCACTTGGGTGTGAAGTGATCATTGCCGGTAAACTGACCGGATCACGATCCCGTGTCCAGAAGTTCGTTGAGGGCTATATCAAGCACTCCGGCGAACCGGCGATCAGTCTTGTTGAGACCGGATATGCAGTTGCAATCAAGAAGCTTGGCACAATTGGTGTGCAGGTGAAGATCATCCCGCCAGGCGCACGGCTTCCTGACCAGTTTGATATCGTTGCTCCGGAGAAACCGCTCGAACCTCAGGAGATTGTGGTCGAGGAGATCGAAGAGGATATCGGAGACGATATCGACCGTGAACTCCAGGCTGAATCATCTCCTGAAGATGATTATGAGAGGGAGGATATCTGACATGGCAATCTTTCGCGCCCGTGAAGTTGCACAGTTCTCGGATGTCGAACTGATGGAACAGGAGAGCAAGCTCCGAACCGAACTTATCCAGCAGTATGGAAAAGTCAGTGCAGGTGGCGCCCCGGACAATCCGGGGCAGATCCGCGAACTCCGACGAACGATCGCCCGGATCAAAACCGAGCAGAATAAGAGAAAATAGTGATGATCACGCCAGAAAACGTTCTCCGTCACGAACTGATCGGGCTGAACGTTCTGGTAGTGCATGCCACAAACCCTGCCCAGGAGGGAATAACCGGTCTCATCACCGATGAGACCAGGAACATGATCACGATCCAGACACCCGTTGGATTAAAGCATGTTCCGAAGAAACATAGTATATTCCGGGTTACCCTCCCGGACAGGGTGCAGGTGGAGCTATCCGGGTCGACGATCATCGGGCGGCCCGAGAAGCGGATCACCATGCGCATCAAAAAATGAGGGTTACATAATGGCACGAAATATTGGGTTAAATGTTGCACCTCCCAAACAGGAATGCAACGAAGATGATTGCCCGTTTCATGGCACTTTGCCGGTGCGCGGCCAGGTGATTACCGGCAAGGTCGTGAGCGAGAAAATGAGGGGGACTGTGGTAGTTCAGCGTGAATACCTGCACTTCATCAAGAAGTATGACCGGTACGAGAAGCGCTCCTCAAAGCTCCACGCCCATATCTCTCCCTGCCTTCAGGTGAAGGTCGGTGACGAGGTGAAGGTCGCGGAGTGCAGACCCCTGAACAAAACGACACATTTTGTCGTTGTTGAGGTGAAATCCGCATGAAGGCCCTGGGTTCAAAGATTCCCCGCGCACTTCAGACCGGATCAAGAATGATCTGTGCGGATAACACTGGTGCGCGTGTCGTCGAGATTGTCTCGGTTGACCGGTATCACGGTGTCAGGAGGCGTCAGCCAAAGCTTGGTCTGGGCGATATGGCAACGGTATCTGTCAAGAAAGGCACTCCCGATATGCGCAAAAAACTCGTCAAAGCAGTTGTTGTACGGCAGAAGAAAGAATTCAGGAGGCCAGGCGGTCTTCGTGTATCGTTTGAGGAGAACGCAATGGTTCTCGTCAATGAAAACGGCGATCCCCGCGGGACAGAGATTAAAGGTCCGGTTGCGCGTGAAGTTGCTGCACGGTACCCCAAGATCGCGTCCATGGCGACGATCATCATCTGAGGTGTCCTATGGTGCGAATAGCAAGCAGTCAGCCAAGAAAGCAGCGAAAAATTCGGTATAATGCACCGATTCATCAAAAGGGCTCGTTTCTCCATGCAATGCTCTCGCCTGAGCTCCGTGAAAAGTACGGATCCAGGCGCGTCAGGGTTGTCACAGGAGATACCGTCAAAGTCCTGAGGGGTGAGCACACCGGCCATACCGGTGCTGTTGATGGTGTTGATCTGAAGCGCCTTGCCATCCATGTTCACGGCGCCACCGTCAAGAAAGCGGATGGAACAGAGGTTGCCCGACCACTTGATCCCTCCAAGGTGATGATCACAAAACTGAACCTGAAAGATCCAAAGCGCGTGGAGCGTATCGGGGTGAAGGAATAATGGCACATGTAAAACGTATAGTCGCCCCAAAGTCCTGGAGTATCGGACGCAAGGCCAGCAAGTTTGTCACTGCCACACGGCCAGGTCCGCATAACGCAGGTGCTCTTCCAATTGCAGTCTGGATGCGTGACCACCAGGGACTTGCCAGGAATATGAAGGAGATCAAGCAGATCCTCCGGGACCGGCAGGTTGTGGTGAACGGAAAAGTCTGCACTGATCCGCATATCGGCCTTGGAGTCTTTGATATCATCTCCTTCCCGCGGCTTGATAAGCACTATATCATGCTTCTTGACAAAACAGGCAGGTTTACAGCGAGAGAGATCGATGGCGACGGGGCAAAGCTCCGGCTGGCAAAGATCAGGAACAAGACCACGCTTCCACGAGGCATTGTCCAGTTAAACCTCCTCTTTGGAGCAAACGTTATCGGCGATAACACATACCGGCCAAAAGATTCGATTGTCCTGACACTCGGTGTCGATGGCGACGAGCGGTTTGGTATCAGGGATCATTTCCCCTATGCTGTCGGTAACACCGCAATGGTCGTCGGCGGACAGCATTCAGGCAGGGTTGCCAGGATCATTGAGGTTATTCCTGTGCAGGGGAGTGTTCCAAACCGTGTCAGCCTTGAGGATCTCGCAACCAAAGAGATCTTTGAGACGATTGAACCCTACATCTTCATGGTTGGAAAAGAAGAGCCGGCTCTTGAAATCTGGGGGATTACGGTATGACCGGCATGCAGGAACTCTACGTCGACAAAGTGGTTGTCCACATGAGTGTTGGTGAAGCCGGAGAGAAGCTGATCAAGGGAGAGACGCTGATGCAGGAGATCTGCGGCGGTGCAACCTCGGTCAGAACCATCGCCAAAAGAACCGTCCCGGCATTTGGCCTGCGGAAAGGCCAGGCTCTCGGGTGCAAACTCACGCTCCGCGGTGATAAGGCAGAGCAGTTCCTCAGGACTGCCCTTGACATCGTCGAACGGAAAATCGATTCACACCGGTTCGATGAGAATGGCAACTTCGCTTTTGGCATCGAGGAACACACCGATTTCCCGGGCCAGTCGTATGATCCACAGATTGGTATCTATGGTATGGATGTCAATGTCGTCATCGAGAAGAAAGGTATCAGGATCGCACGAAGAGCGGCGCAGCAGAAGAAACTCCCATCAAAACAGCACGTCAAAAAGGATGAGGCTGTTTCGTTTGTGGAAGAGCACTTCAATGTCGAGGTGGTTGAATAATGGCGGAGAAAGGAAGCGACCAGAAGAAGAAGGTCGCATACGGCAGCAACAAGTGCCAGATGTGCGGGCGCAAGCAGGGCCTTGTGCGCAGATACAATATCCTGTTCTGCCGCCAGTGCTTCCGTACATGGGCTCCCACGATGGGCTTTAAAAAGATGAACTAGGTGGCCGGAGAATGACACGACAGAATATTATTGCCGATGCGATGAGTGCCATCAAGAATGCAGGCGATGCAGGCAGGCTTGAGGTGACGGTAGAACCCGCATCCCGTCTCTTCGGAGCGATGCTTGGCATCATGCAGGAAAACGGGTATATCGCCGGCTTTGAATATATCGATGACGGCCGGGGCGGTCAGTTCACAATCCAGCTGACAGGCCGGATTAATAAATGTGGATCAATATCGCCACGGTTCGCGGTAAAGATGGAAGACATGGAATCGTGGGAGACACGGTACCTCCCTGCAAAGGGGTTTGGCATTCTTATGCTTACCACCTCACAGGGTGTCATGTCGCATGAACAGGCACGAACAGCCGGCATCGGCGGACTGCTGATCGGGTATGTCTATTGAGGAGCATCAGAGATGGTATACACTGTAACAATACCTATACCAGAAACGGTGCAGGTCTCAATGACTGATGATCTGCTGAAGGTGAAAGGCCCGCTTGGAGAACTTGAGCGTATGATGCTTTATCCAAACATCATAATCGAAATCCAGGATGACTCTCTCCAGATCAGCACATTATCCACCCGGAAAGCCGTCTATGCGATGGCCGGAACCTTTGCCTCACACGTGCGCAACATGTGCACAGGTGTGACCGAGGGATACGAACTCTCGATGAAGGTCGTCTACAGCCACTTCCCGATCCAGCTCAAGCTCCACCCGGGATTACTTGAGATCGGCAATTTCCTTGGCGAGAAGATGGTCAGGAATGCAAAAATTCCAGACGGTGTCGAGGTAAAGGTCGGATCTGACGAACTCTCCCTGAAAGGGATTGACAAGGAGAAGGTAGGTAATGCCGCAGCCAATATCGAGAAGGCGACAAAGATCAGAAAGCGTGATCCGCGTGTCTTCCAGGACGGCATTTACAGAGTTGAGAGGGTGTGATCCTGATGGCTGGTATAAAGAAACTTATTGCGGACCGTCGGGCAAAGAGAGGCAGTTTCAAGCGCCAGTGCTATACTGCCAAAGCCAAACTGGACGATGTCTGGCGGAGACCCCGTGGCGGCCAGAGCAAGCAGCGCAGACACAAGAAAGCAAAGGGTGCGCACCCAACGCCCGGGTTTGCCGGACCTGCCGCCGTCAGGGGATACCACCCCTGCGGAATGAAAGAGACGCTCGTCATGACTGTTGCGGCTCTTGAATCCCTTGATCCGGCAACTACCGCAATCAGAATCGGTGGTACTGTCGGGATGAAAAAACGCCTGGAAATCCAGGAAAAAGCAGTCATCGGTGGCTTCAAGGTTCTGAATCCAAAGGTTATCCCGGAAGACGAACCTGCTGACTCTCCTGAAGAGGATCTGGATGAAGAAACCCGGGAAGATGAGGATCTTGATGAAGAGGATGATGATTCCTCTTCTGATGAGGCCGATGACGACGAGGTGAAAGACGATGAGTAATCTCGGAAGCCAGAGGCGTATTGCAGCAGCAATCCTCAAATGTGGAGAAAACCGTGTCTGGTTCGATCCCGAACAGATCACCGAGATAGCCAATGCCATCTCCCGTGACGATATTCGTGGATTAATTGAAGATGGCGTGATCACGGCACACCAGAAGAAAGGTGTCAGCCGCGGCCGTGCCCGTCTCAGGATAGCAAAGCGTGCATACGGCCACTGCAAAGGGCATGGGCGGAGAAAAGGTGCACAAGGCGCCCGCACACCCTCCAAAAGGGTATGGATCAAAAAGATCCGGGCACAGCGCACTGTCCTTCGCGAGATGCGCGACTCCGGTGCCATTGAACGCTCGGTATACCGGAAGATGTACCGGCGTGCAGCAGGTGGTCAGTTCAGGAATGTATCGCACCTGAAACAGAATATCGAGCAGCAGACAGGGAAGGTGAACTGATATGGCGACAGGTGCGCGATACTTCGTCCCGTTCAGGAGACGAAAAGAAGGAAGAACTGACTACTATCAGCGGATGCGCCTGATCATTTCGAGAAGGCCACGTTTTGTCGTCAGGAAGACATCCCGCCAGATCATCGTCCAGCTCGTTGTCGCTGAGATGACCGGTGATCGGACACTTGTTTCTGCAACAAGCAGCGAGCTCAGGAACTTCGGGTACACCGGATACACCGGAAATACTCCTGCAGCATACCTCACAGGCATGCTCTGTGCGGTTCGTGCCCAGAAGGCCGGACATGAAGGCGGGATTCTCGATATTGGTCTGAACCGGGCATCAAAGGGTGCACGTGTTTTTGCAGCCCTGAAGGGAGCAGTCGAAGCCGGGTTTGATATTCCATACGGTGAGGAGATTCTCCCGGATGATGAACGGGTCAAAGGCGAACATATCGCCGCGTATGCTCCGGAGAGGGCAGGCGGACTCGTTGCGAATGTGGATGAAGTGGCAGATGCCATTATGAAGGAGCTTGAGTGACATGGCAATAGAACATGAAGAGTGGATCCCTGTCACCGGCCTTGGAAAAGCGGTTGCAGCAGGTGAATTCGCCACCCTGGAAGAGGTGCTCGCAAGCGGCCGCCCCATCAAAGAGGCGGGGATTGTAGATGCGTTCCTCCCCGATCTCAGCGATGAGGTGCTCGCCATCGATATGATGCAGAGGATGACCGACTCCGGCAGGAGGATTAAATTCCGTGCTGTTGTTGTTGTCGGAAACCGTGACGGGTATATCGGCTACGGCCAGGGGAAGGATGTTCAGGTTGGAACAGCAATCAGAAAAGCGATCGCCCAGGCCAAACTGAATATTATCAAGGTACGGAGAGGCTGTGGAAGCTGGGAATGTGGATGCGGAAACCCGCACTCATTACCAATGCAGGTGGAAGGAAAAGCCGGCAGTGTCCGTGTCACCATGAAACCCGCACCACAGGGTATCGGTCTTGTGACCGGTGAGATTGGAAAGAAAGTGCTTGATCTGGCAGGTATGAAGGATGTCTGGGTAATGACCAAAGGCCATACCAGGACTACCATCAATTATGCCAAAGCCACCTATGAGGCACTGAAGGCGACGAACATGGTTCGTATCGGAGGAGGGCGACACTGATGTACGCAGTCGTGCAGGTGCGCGGCGTCGTCAATACCCGCCGTGAGATCAAGGAAACACTGAAGATGCTCCGTCTTCACCACATCAACCACTGTGTCCTCGTCCCGGAGACGCCCGAGTACCTCGGGATGATCCGGAAAGTGAAGGATTTCGTCGCCTATGGTGAGGTTGATGCCGAAACGCTTGAGACGATTCTCAGGACACGCGGCCGCCTCCTTGGCAACAAACCTCTCACAGACGAGTACCTGAAGAGCGCTTCAGACTATGGAAGCGTCAGCGAACTTGCAGGGGCTCTCGCCGAAGGCAAAGTGAAGCTGAAGGATATCCCCGAGCTCAAACCGGTGCTCAGGATGCATCCGCCAAGAAAGGGATATAAGACCATCAAACGGACCTTTAACCAGGGTGGAGCGCTTGGTTATTATGGGCGGGAGATTAACGCTCTCCTGTATAAGATGAGGTGAGTATCCGATGCCAGTAAATAAGAGATCAAAATACCGTGGATCGAGAACCTGCGGCGGCGGTACACACAAGAACCGCCGGGGAGCCGGTAATCGCGGAGGCCGTGGTGCAGCCGGATGGCGTGACCACAACTTCACCAGGTTCCACCTTCTTGGCAAGCGTGAAGGAAAGTACGGGTTTGTCTCACCCACCTCCGTTGATGTGACGGTTCTTGATATCGGTGAGATCGACCAGATGATTCCCATGCTGGTTGTGCAGGGGATTGCCCGCGATGAGGATGGAACAATCGTCCTTGACGCACGCGATCTCGGTATCGGGAAAGTCCTCGGAGGAGGGAAGGTGCATCACAAGATGCAGATTACAGCACGTTTCTTCTCTGATCGGGCAAAAGTAAAGATCGAAGAGCTTGGTGGCCAGGCACTGGCCCTCTGATAATTTTTTGGTGACCTATGGGAGAGCTGCTGGATCGAATGGAGCCTCTGCTGGCAAGGATGCCGGCTGTGAAGGGTCCTGAAGGGCATGTCCACTTTAAAAGTAAGTTACTCTGGACACTTGCTATTCTGCTTCTGTATTTTATTCTCACAAATATTCCTGTATTTGGACTATCTCCGGATTCAATGGATATTTTTCAGTTCTACCGTGCACTCCTTGCCGGTGAGAGCGGATCAATTGTGCATGTCGGTATTGGGCCGATTGTGACGGCATCCATTGTCCTCCAGCTCCTGAAAGGTGCAGATTTAATTCCCCTTGATACATCGGATGCACGTGGACAGGTTATGTATATGGGCCTGCAGAAGGTGCTCATCATCGTGATGATCCTTCTCCAGGCAGCACCCAACCTGGTCGGCGGTTTCCTGCTGCCTGACCCGATTGTCGCGAATGCATTCTTTGGAGGCAGTCTTGCTGCGGTATCGTTTCTGATATTTATCCAGATCTGTATCGGCGGTGTCCTTATCGCCCTGATGGACGAGGTGGTGACGAAATGGGGCATCGGCTCAGGTGTCGGCCTCTTCATTGTTGCAAGCGTCTCACAGGGTCTTATTAACGGGTTCTTCAACTGGACACGTGTGGAGGATCCCTATCCATTAGGGTTCTTCCCCCGTCTCTTTGCCCTTATATTCGAAGGAGGGAATTTCCTCCAGTATTTCACACCGAATATTATTGCACTCCTGACAACGGTCATTATCTTCTTTATCATCGTCTATGTTGAGTCGACGAGGGTTGAGATTCCGCTTGCCCATGCAAATGTCAGGGGATCCCGTGCCAAGTTCCCGGTGAAACTGATTTATGCAAGCGTTCTCCCGATGATCCTTGTCCGTGTTCTCCAGGCGAATATCCAGATGTTTGGGATGTTCCTCTCAAGCATGGGTATCACCATCTTCGGACGATTTGACCAGACACAGCCGCTTGACGGGATTATGTACTATCTTGCGCCGATAAACTACCCGACAGACTGGATGTGGTGGATGTACGATCTCACCCACGCCCCGTGGCAGATCTTATTACGTCTTGGAATCGATACTGCTATCATGGTCGTCGGCGGTGCGATATTTGCTCTCTTCTGGGTGAAGACTGCCGGACTTGATTCAAAGCATGTTGCCCGCCAGATCCAGAACAGCGGTATGCATATCCCCGGTTACCGCCGCAGCCCACAGGTGCTTGAGCGGTACCTTGACCGGTACATTCCGCGTGTCACTGTAATTGGTGGTGTCTTTGTCGGTGTACTCTCGGTTACCGCAAACCTCTTTGGTGTCATTGGCGCTGTCGGAGGTACCGGACTCTTGCTTGCAGTCAGTATCGTCTACCGTATGTACGAACAGATCGCAAGCGAACAGATCATGGAGATGTATCCGTTTATGCGGCCATTCTTTGGCAGGGAGTGATTTCGCTAATGTCAGGAAAGAAGATTATTATTACAGGTGTTCCCGGTGTCGGAAAGACAACGGTGATTAATCGGGCAATGGAGATCCTTGCTGCTGCTGGTATCTCCTACCAGAATATCAATTTTGGATCGTTTATGTTTGAAGTTGCACAGTCCGAGGGACTTGCAGAAGATCGCGACCAGATGCGAAAACTGGATCGGACTGTCCAGAAACGTCTCCAGAAACGTGCAGCTGAGGAGATGGCAAAAATTGAGGGGAATGTGATCATTGATACCCATGCCTCGGTCAGGACCCCGGCAGGGTATCTCCCCGGACTTCCCGAATGGGTTTTAACTGCCCTGATGCCTGACGGTATCGTCCTTGTTGAAACCGATGATGATCAGATCCTGCTCCGCCGGCTCTCAGATACAACCCGGGAGAGGGATATGGAGGGCGCCGGCTCAATCCGTGAACACCAGCAGATGAACCGTTCGTTTGCGGCTGCATATGCGATGCTGACCGGATGCACCGTCTCTATTGTAACAAATGCAGATCATCTTCTTGAGCAGGGTGCAGACGCTCTTGCAGCAGTTCTGCGGTAGGGTGTGCATCGTATGCTGGATCTGATGAAGCAGTACGGGACATATATCGCCTTTATCCTGGCGTTTGGCCTGATGATGGCATATGCAGTAGACTGGGTGCGTATTGGGATTGCAGATACGATTGATATCTTCATCGGACCGCTCTCTGATACATTCGGGTTGCCGTTTTTTGCTGTCATCCTCTTTCTCTCAGGTCTTACCGGCCTGTACTCATCACTGATCCAGAAGTATACAATCGACTACGAGAAGATGCAGGAAGTCCAGGCGAAGATGAAGGATTTCCAGATGAAATACCGTGAAGCCCAGCTTTCAGGTGATGAGAAAGCCATCAAGAAGCTTGAGGTGAAGCGGGATGCAATGATGAAGGACCAGCTTGAGATGTCCAAACAGCAGTTTACTCCAATGGCCTACATCATTCTGGTTACCGTTCCGATCTTCTTCTGGTTCCTGCACCGGTTCCATACCATGGATGTTGACTGTCTTCTCACCACCGACACGGCAATCGTCTTTCCGTTTGCCGGTGTCATCGGATTGCATGAGATGGCGATCTGGATCATCCCTGCATGGATTCTCTGGTATATGATCTGTTCGCTGACGGTCAGCCAGGTGATCAGGAAGGCCCTGAATATCGGGGGCATCTGATGCGTATCACGGTAAGCGGCCTTCCAGGGAGCGGAACCACCTCTCTTGGCAAGGGTATTGCCAGTGAATGCGGCTATACTTTCATATCTGCAGGCGAGGTCTTCCGTGAGTGTGCACGTGAGCGTAATATGGATCTTGCCTCGTTTGGCAAACTTGCCGAGAATGATCCCTCAATAGACCGTCTCATTGATGAACGGCAGAAAGAGATCGGGATGAGTTCTGATGATATCATCATCGAGGGAAGGCTTGCCGGCTGGATGGTCGAAAATGCTGATCTCCGGATCTGGCTCTCCGCAAGCCCAAAATGCCGCTCAGCAAGGATTGCGGAACGTGATATCCAGGATGGCGATACCGCAACTGCAATAACGCTTGAGAGGGAGCGATCAGAAGCACAGCGGTACACCTCGTATTATGGTATCGATATCAATGATCTCTCCTGTTATGATCTGATCCTCTCGTCTGAGCTGTTTGGACGAACATCTCTTGTAGCCATTGTGGGAACCGCAGTCAATTGTCTCCTGAAGGACTGATCCGGTTCTCATTACTTTTTTATAGTTCATCTCCCATTCACTGGTCTGGAGATGATCATGTATGGATATCAACCGGTTTGAAAAATACCTCTCCCTGATTACTGATCAGCCGCTTGTCCTCAGCCCTGCAGAGCGGGGAGGTATCCTGCTCACCAGAAAGGAGCACTGCCGCTGTCCTGACTGCCCGACATACCAGGAATGTGCGGAAAAGGCAGATGACCGCATCTTCTGCACGCTTGGAGCAGGCAGGGAGGGGTGTATCACCGATGAGGAGCTGGGCTGCATCTGCAGTACCTGTGCCGTATACCATGATGTCGGGTTTGAAAAGCAGTTCTTCTGTACACGCGGCAATGAACAGCAGCAGCGGATACTCTCGGTTCTGGAGATGCGGGAAAAGGTCTACTGATCGTTGCTACCCACATCCCGCATCATTTTCGTATATTGTCACAAGTTCCTGGCCGATTCGTTTGGAGAGCCGTCTGGTGACCAGGTCAAGGAGTCCTGAGAAGAAGAGAGGGGATATACAACCGACACTCTCGGTTCCGTTCCGCATCTCGTCAATCAGGTACTGCAGCTCCTCATCAGTCAGCCGGTCAAGCCTCGCTGCAAAGTCAGATTCATCCACCGAGTAATGGTTTGCAACCGGGGGCAGGATTGACCGGAACTCAGTCCTCGATCCATTGCAGATCAGGTCTTCGCATTCGGGTGCAAGCTTTCTGAGAATGGCAATGTCATGCGGTGTCAGCTCACGAGCCATGATACACGTATCTCTCTCAAAACATTTCAGTGCTTCTCAGACTGAGAAGGGCCGGATGCTGCTTTTGCTGATACCGGTATGGGTGGATACGGTTCTATACACCCCTCCTCTCAGCTGTACGATGACTGTTTCGCCCTCATAGAGAGCTCCATACTCATGCGTCAGCTCTGCCTGCCTGAGAGCGGCTGATACTGCTGCTGGATCGGTATCTCCTGCCCGGTTCGCTGCATCTGCAATCAGCATGATTCCGGTGAATGCCCGTGCGGAAATGTCGTTTAGCTCCCCTCCGGTCTGACGGACTACCAGGCTGTTTACATCTCTCTGAACCTGATGTCGAGCGAGCTGCTCTCTCTGGTACACGCTTCCTGCGAAAATTCCATCTGCAAGAATGCCTGCACGCATCAGAAAAGCCCGTGATTTCCAGGCATCGCCGATGGTAAAGACTGCCTCCGGGCTGTATCCGGATTCACGTGATTGCATGATGAACAAGACAGCGTCTTCAGGGGTTTTGGCAGATACAAAGATCGGGTGATCCGGGCTTTCGGCTGTGATTATGTCAACTGCCTCCCGCAATGTCATGGCATCCCGGTAGGTCTGGTCTGTTGCAATCCTGTACCCACGCATCTCTGCAGCTTCCAATACGGCTTCACGACTCTTCTCATCTCCTTCCTCAAAGAGGAGAGCGATACCGCGTTCACCTGGTGCTGCGGTATACACGCTGTCAAGAAGATCAAAACACCGGTTGATATAGTCAGCTTCACTTACCCCAATCGGAATCAAGGGATCAGCACCCCCGCCAGTGACAAACCCGCCCCCATCCGGTGTGATGGTAAGGGTTCCGATCAGGTGTCTGTCTCCATCCGGTATCGGATCATAGGTGGCTTCGACGCGGGCGTCAAAGAGTGATGGTATCCCGCTCTGCATGGCAAGCGGAAGCGCGATGGTTGTCTTTGAATTGAGAACAAAAAGCGCCGGGTCAACCCCTCGTCTCACCGCATCTGCAAACCAATCAGGAGCGCCACGGGTATCGATCCTGATAGAGACAACAGATGGTGGTGGCCGGATCTCATCGACTGCCTCCTGCTCTCCGAAACGGATCTGCGAGATCTCATACCGGTAGCGCGCTTCTCTCTTCTCATTGAAGTGAATAATACCCAGCGCGCCTTCATAGGTGCGGTTCCAGAACCACCCAAGGATACAACCGCTCATCCCCTCACAGGAAAGGATGCGTGTGGAGAGGGTGTATGCTGCATCATAGGCTTCCGCAACAGTTCCCGCTGGCATCAGGAGAGCTTGATATCCCTCATCCATGAAGACAGGGTGGGTTTGTATTGTCCGTGGTGCCAGTACAAAGACTCCCTCGGCAAGGTGGGGCGCCTCTGCACGAAGCTTCAGACCTCCTTCTTCAAACACAAGAATAACAGGGTTTCCTCCCCTGCTCCTGAGTGCGGAGATGAGTGCCGGAACCTGGTCATCACCTGCAATAAGATAGACCTCGGGAGGGTGTGCGAGGAGAGGCCGGACAAAAGCCGTATAATCGGTCTCATCCGGATCATACGCTTTCACTGTCAGGCGTAGTGCAGTGATATGATCCTGGATCAACGCTGCCCTTGCCCGCCCCTGCTCGCTCTCCGGGTAGAGAAATGTAACATCTGTATATCCTGAGAGAAACGGTTCAAGGATTGCAATCTCCTGCTCCGCAGGTGGGGTGAACCAGATCTGCGAAGAGAAACCCTCACTTTTGTCAGGCTGCCGGGGAGCAGCAATAGATACCAAAGGTATGGCAGATTCTGCTGTAATCGGGGCAACTGCAAATGTAGCGGCTTTTCCGGAGACGATTATCCCGTGGATTGAGTGTTTATTCATCTGCTCCTCCACAAGAGCTGCCGCATGATCTGGATCACTCCTTGAATCCCTGACATAGAGGTTCAGAGGCTGGTCCGATGGCTGCACAGTTCCCTTTCTGATTGCATACTCCTGTGCTTTTCCGATCCCTGCATCGTCACCGGTGAGTGGGAGGATCGCAAGGATATTGAGAGGTTCTGCCCGGTCAGGACCCGATATATCCTCACTGATCCCGTTCCCAGCTGGCAGTACGGTCACCAGGATGATGAGCAGAAATGCGAGTGCGATGATTGAAGATAGCAGAATCCGGTTGTCCATGCTCGTGTGAATCTCCGTGTATACTCTGTTCTATTGCGTTCCTGGTATTCAAACCCTCTTTTCAACAGGCAAGCATATCGTTTCGCATCCTGACTGCTTCATCAAGTGATACCATGCCGGTCTTTTCCGGGTTCCGGATGTCGTGTCTGCTCTCTTCAGTCGCTTTTCCGGTGACATCATGATACTGGCGGACATATTCGAGCGGAACCTGCACTCCCCATGTAAAGAGCCTCCGATCAAGCCTGTTGATTGCCTGGAGAAGGTTTTTGTCGGGATCAGCCGGGTAGCGGATTTCACTGATACCTCGTTCAAAGATCCGGAGATCGTCTCTTTCAGGCCCATACCTGATGGCTTCTGCGATAGCCTCTCCAGCTGATTCATAATCAAGGAGCATGGCGGATGTCCGGGCAAGCCCATACCAACCTCCTGGAAACTTCGGGTTGAGCGCAACTGCCTGCCGGTATACATCTGCTGATCGCTTTGCCTGGCCGCCTGTCTCGTACCAGTAGGCAATCTCTGAGAGTATCATGGCACGCTCTTCCTTCTCAGTGGTTGCCCTGAGGGCTTTGCGGTAGAAGGTGAGTGCATCCGGAATACCACATTCAGAGAAGACTTTCCCAGCTATCCTGAAGATGCGGGCTTTCCGTGCCTGGTCACCCTCTGCCTCCCGGATCATCCCTGCAAGTTTTGTGCCTGCATCAGCAGCTGAATCTTTCATCAATGCTTCAAGAAGGACAAGCACTCCGTCATAATCCTCATCCACCTCTCTTCCGCCAGCCAGAAGTACAGCTACTGCCTCGTCTGGACGCCTTGATACAGACAATGCATGGAGTATCTGTGTCTCAAGGGTATCGTCTGGGGATACCTCGAATCCAAAGAGTTTCGTGCCGGCATACCATGCAGAGCGAATGTGCCAGAGTCTTCCCTCCGGGGTATTTTGGAGTCCACGTGATCGGTTGAACCAGATTTGTGCATCAGAAAAACCAAATGATCCAAATGCAAGAATCCCGCGACTGAGTGTCCGGTTGGATTCAGCCTGCACCTCGAGGTTTAAAAGGAGTTTCGTATCATGGGTTCCATCTCCCTTCATTGATTTATTCAGGATATCAAGACGTGAAAAGACCATCTCATCGGTGTCATCTTCGTCCAGCAGCAACTCAAGGATGGTATATTCACGGTCAAACAGACCGCATCTCCTGCAGGATGCAGCCATATGGAGGAGCGCATGTATACGCTGCTCTCCGGCAAGTGTTTCTGCAAGCCGGATTAGCCGATCAAAACAACTGCCCCGCTCTTCTGCGATCCTGAGTTTCTCAGTGGTTTCACAGAGATAGATGAGTTCATCCTCGATCCCGGCAGATCTGGTTTCCTCTCCCGGCAAAATCTCTTTTGCTGCCTGGTGCGCAGACTGAAACTCTGAAAACGCACGGTCATCGTCTCCCAGCCAAAGTGATAAGAGTGCCATCTCAGAAAGACAGGTGCGCCGGGTTGCCGGATTGTCAGTTTTCGTGCATGCGGCGGAGTAGAGTGTCCGTGCTGCTTCATTAAGCTGGTATCCCATGCAGAACTGTGCTCCCTCAAGCAGATCATCTGCAGATGGATCAAATGGGAGGAGTGCTTCAACAAAATTCTGCCACGCATCTTCGGGCTGCTGTTTGTTCAGGATTGTATGCGCACCATCCCGTGGAAGGTGTACGAACCACTGGACCGCAAAAGCTGTGATTGCGTCTGAGCATGCAGCATACATATCCAGTTCAGGTGTCGCTACCTCACCACCGGTATCTGCATGCGTTCCCTGCCAGAAGAATCTGATGATGGCGCGATCCATTGGATGCGGGATGGGAGGGGGAACAGGTGTTGCTGTCTGAAATGCTGTTGGGTATATGAAGGTATTGAAGAGGATTTTGGTTCTCCGTCTCTGCCAGAACTGGATTGGACGATCTGTTCCTTTAGCAAAGAGAGACGAGAGTATCTCCGGATCATCTGCGAGCATCCGGATCCATTCATCCTGCGCTGACCGGTCCCTGTTGTATTCCCGCAGAACCGGTATTATCTTCTCCCCAAGTGACGCCGATGCCTGGCTGTCACCGATGATTTCAGACAGGATGGAAAACCGGAATGCCGGATCTGATCGAATCCTCCTGACAAAAAATGAGAGAAATGTACATTCATCAAAGAGATCCACGGATTCGTCAGGAGGAATTGTCCTGAGCAGCTCTTTGAGGAGTGAATACTCGAGAACCCCCTCCGATATCCCAGATGGCTGGTGCATGCATCAGGGTTATGCCTGTTGGGATATATGATTATCCAAAAAGTCTTTTTCTGCATCCGGGCAGTTTGGTTTCAAACAAACTGTATGCTTCAGCAGACTCTTCAACGCATGGATTGCTTTCTCGAAATATAGGCTGAAACGCAAAGGCAGTGAAAAACTCAAATAACGTGTGAATCAAAAAAGCGTGCCAAAAAAAAGAATGTGGACGGAACGTATCCGTCTCACACGAGTTTCATCAATGGGTGGTTTGGATCCTGCACCTCTCCACCGAGTTCACGGCATGCCTCTGCGAGGACGATGTCAGTGAATGCAGTTGCGGTAGCAGCACCTTCGCAGTTCTCGATTGGGCCGAACATGATTAAGTCGGCACCAAGCGTCATTGCCATGATGTTGCACCCGATATCGGGGCTTGACCATGCAGCCTGCTTGATACCATCCATTCCGCCAAAGTGGTGATGGCCCATCTGCTCAAGGAGGACATCCTTACCCTCGTACTGGCTCACAAGCACGGAGGGACTCTTTGCAGTTCCCCTCCAGCGTTTCAGCCAGGTCCATGATACGGTCATGTTGTGGTATGCACCACCGGTTGGGAGACCGTGAATTGCCTTGCAGGCGAGAATCTCACGGAATGAGCCGCCAGAGCCAAGTCCGAGCGGGGTGGCTGCAGTGTCGAGGATTGGCCGGGTGATCCCGCACTCCTCTGCGATCTGCAACATACCCTTCTCCTGGCCAGCAACGCCTCCTTCAACAAGCACCTTCTCACGTCCGGGAACCGATGGGTCACCGGGGTTGAAGGCGAGGACGATTGCGGAGTTGACATCTGAGGCAGCGATTGCATCGATGTTCTCCTGCGGGATCGATCCATTGATCGAGTTGTAGATGGCACGGTCTGCAAGACCTACTTCAGTTACATACTCGCAGGCATGTGCAAGTGCTGGTGGTGCTGAAGAGTCCATCAGGAAGGGGGTCTTGTTGTCAATAGAGTCAAACCAGCTGAAATAGCTCTCAAAAGCCTCGCCGTATTCAGCGATGATCTGGATCATGTAGGGGTTGCCGGTAATATCTGATAACTCCATACAACGATTCCAGAGAGCCTCTGCCTTTGCTTTGTCAATCTTTCCTGTGTGGTCATCGAGCACGGTCTCGTGCTTGTTATAGAAGATGGATGCGCCGAGTACCCTTGGGTATTCACCGGGCTGTCCACCGATCTTCATTCCATTAAAGTCGAGAACGGTCTGTTCTTTCTCAAACCTGAACATAGTTGGAACACCTCACGTTAGAGCATACTAATTCTCGGAAGGAGCATCAGGAGCATGATAAATACAACGACTCCGGCTACAAGGCCATAGAGGATGCCGATGTCCCGTCCGATCTTCCTGCCCACCCTCTGGGCAATCTCAGCGTCTGCAAATTCAATCTTCTTCTCGATTGCGTTAAGCCGCTTCTCTATCTCAAGGAACTGGGGGTTTGCTCCGGCAACGGAGGTTTCCATACCTGCGCCGCCAGCTTCTTTCACCTCGACAACAATCGGGTCGGCACCAAACGCTCCCGGATCTCTGCCGGTGAGCTCAGCGATCTTTGCTTTAATCTCGCCTAGGTCTTCTGACTCCATGATGTCGACGTATTCGACCTGTTCCTGGAACCGCGTGATAGCTGCATCGTCAAGGTTCTCGATGAAGGGAATTGCACCCTCTGCCCCGACGATCTTTCCGCCTGCCACTCCTCCTTTGTGGAGTGCTTCAAGCGACTGACCGCTCAAGTGGCCTTTCACTTCAGTTCCACAGGCGAGTACAAACCTGATGTTTGGATTCGAGATGATGTTGGCGATGATCTTCTCAAGACCAAGGTTCTCGGTCTTGCAGGATCCGCATAATGCAGCCCCGCTGGCGCAGATGCCTGCCTCATCAAGGTGCGATCCCATGGTGACGACTGCAACACAGCTGTTTGCGTCGCCTGAATGGTAATCTCCCTTGACAATGGGCCATCCGCTTACCGGTGATTTCTTCTCTGCCATTTTCTTCACCTCAGACAAACAGGGCCGGAATTACCACGACCACAAAGGCGAGCAGAAGCCCATAGAAGAACCAGGGCATCCCTGCAGACATAATACCCGAATCAAGCTTGTTGGTACGGGCAATGATCTGTGCCTTGTAACGGATGTTTTCAACCATGTTGTCAATTGCCATCATTCTGATGCTTGAACCTGACATTCTAACTCACCCCATCAGCAGTATTCCGAGAATGGTAAAGATCACGATTAAACCGATCATCAGGCCCTCGATCTTTCCGGCATAGACGCCGGCAGAGAACCTGTTCCGGTATCCGATATCTGTTACCATACCTTCGATGATCTTCATGCGGGCATGAATGAGAGCAACTTCTCCTGAAAGGGGTTTTGCTTCTCCGCCGGTATCATCAGCACCGGCGCCGCCAGCTTCTTTCACCTCGATAACCATCGGGTCAGCACCAAACGCTCCCGGATCTCTGCCGGTGAGCTCGGCGATCTTTGCTTTAATCTCGCCTAGGTCTTCTGACTCCATGATGTCGACGTATTCGACCTGTTCCTGGAACCGCGTGATAGCTGCATCGTCAAGGTTCTCAATGAAGGGAATTGCACCCTCTGCCCCGACGATCTTTCCGCCTGCCACTCCTCCTTTGTGGAGTGCTTCAAGCGACTGACCGCTTAAGTGGCCTTTCACTTCAGTTCCACAGGCGAGTACAAACCTGATGTTTGGATTCGAGATGATGTTGGCGATGATCTTCTCAAGACCAAGGTTCTCGGTCTTGCAGGATCCGCATAATGCAGCCCCGCTGGCGCAGATGCCTGCCTCATCAAGGTGCGATCCCATGGTGACGACTGCAACACAGCTGTTTGCGTCGCCTGAATGGTAATCTCCCTTGACGATGGGCCATCCGCTTGCCGGTGATTTCTTCTCTGCCATTTTTCTTCACCCCATGATGTACAGTGCAACGAATGCCGCAAGAAGCAGTCCAATCGCCAGGCCATACCAGAATGCAGTGACGCCACCGGCATAGAGAAGTGTCTTCTCTCGTCCCGGGAATGAGCTCTGGAAGTTTCCTTCTCCAGAGAGCATGTCGACGAGATCGTCAGAGATCTTCTCGAGTTCGGCTACCTGATCAATGATAGGCTGGAGCGACTCACCTGCACTTGTCACAAGTCCGAATACGGGATCGGCTACAAGGCCGAATTCAGGTAATACAAGAACATATCCCATGTCTTTCACCTCCGTTTCAGGCCTCGGTCTCCACGATCGGCTTTGCATCAAGCCATGCAGCTGCATCGCGCTTTGAAAGTTCTATGAACTGTGCGTAGGTGTATCCCCACCCGATGACTGAGATCAGAAGTCCAAGGAGTGCTGCTCCGATTGCAAGGAATGCAAAACTGATGACTGCCATCATGATCATGGAGAGGAACCCGCACTGCGCAGCGAGCATGAGTGTCCGGTCCTGTGTGTTTGATGGTCCGAGTGCTGCATTGAATGGGTGCTGAATAGCGATTGCCCCAAGCATAAATGCAACTGCGGTTACACCGCCCCCGATAAAGGATGCCTGTGCAGCAGGGATTGTCATAAGCCCGAAGATTGCGACCTCCCCGGTGACGAGGACCCCAAATGTGAAGTCGCCGGTTGCCATCGCGGTGAACCCCATGATGACGAGCGCGCCGATGATTGAGAGTTCAGCAAGTGACTGGACCATCACCGGGATCTTCATGTTCAGCACACTGTCTGCAAGGAACCCAATGACTGCTCCTGCAATGAGTGCAATTATGAGAGCTGCGATCGGAGCTGCGATACCAAACTTTGTTCCAACGAGCATTGCAATGATGCCTGCACCGAATGCGATCATACCAGCAGACGGAACACCTGTTCCTATACCATAGCTGCAGAGCCTCTTGATGGTGCTTGTTCCCCAGATAAGGGCGATAACCGCACCGACTCCTCCGAAGAAGGAGAATACCTGGAGGCCTGTCAGGGTGTTCAGATAGGTCAGGTAGATACAGACGAGAGATCCGACTATTCCGACGATCAACAGGGTGTTGTGTGGGATTGCGTCAGCGGATGCTTCAACTTTTACTGTCATCTTCTCCACCTCAGAATGGTAATTGTATCGGCACGATGATCATAAGTGCCAGCAGTCCGGAAAGTGCTGATGCGACCGCACTGGCAACAAGCGCACGCGGGAACCGCTTGAACTTGGGATCGTGCGGACCCTCGATTGTTCCGGTGATGTTGTATGCAGTCAGGACAGCGTTCACAAGGAACATGCCGATAGCAAAGATACCTGCGACTGATACGATAATTGGCATCACATCATCGACAGGCTGATTCATCAGGGCCGGAATGCCGGTGATATATGCGTCGTAGAGCGAGAGGTAGATGAGCGTTCCGCCAAAACCTCCAATCAGACCACCAAGGACACCGCCGACATACGAGATGAATGGAAGGCCGTGTCCTTCTGTACCCTGGCTCTTGTATTCGTCCTGTGTGTCACCGGTGATCGGGTCTTTTGAGACCTTGCCTGATGCAGAGGGGATACCCATTGCATAGACGTAGGTGACATTGACGAACATACAGGTGATTGCCATCAGGAGTGCTCCTCCGATTGCACCTGTGCCGAGTGCGACCGCATAGCCGAATTCGGCTGCCCATGCTCCCTTAAAGAGACCGGCAAGACCTGCACCTGCTGCAAGCATCGTAACACCAGTTGCAATACCCGGTGCCTGTCCCATTGCTGCCGGAGCTCCTCCGACAGGGACGAAGTGGACGCTGAAGGTGACAAGCACTCCACCGATGATGATGCCGATTAATGAATAGAAAACGGCCATCGTGAAGAGGCCAATCATCGTCAGGTAATATCCGATACCAATGAAGATGAGCAGAAGGATGATTGCAATTGCACCTGCTTTTGCAGGCATCTCTGCACCAGTGGCTTTTGCCTGGATTGCTGTCATTATGCTGCCTCCTCTTCAGCTGGTGCAGTGTATGGACCGTAGGTCTTCCGTGCCCAGACTTCGATGTACCGTGCCATGAACGTGATGATCAGGATGATGGTTGCACCCATGAGGACTGATCCCCATCCTGCGAGATAATGCTCGAAGATAAGATGTCTCCAGAGTTCAAAGAAGACGATCAGACCAAAACAGATACCTGATGCCGGTCCTCCGAACTTTGCGGTGAACCATCCGTTGTCAATGGAGCTCCTCTCACCTGCTTCAGCATACCGGACAATATTTCCGGATGCAGAAATCGGGACGCCTGCTCCAAATTTCTGGTTCTGGTACTGCCGCTCTTTCCCGTAATACGGGTTTCCGACGGCTGACCCGGCTGCTCCAAGTGCAATACCCCAGATAATACCGAGGATTGGCATCGGGAACGGGTGGCCGAGTACCGCGTTCATCAGCCAACAGACTGTAACGGTCGCAAATATCGCAACAAACGCATGTGCTGTTGTGACTGGTGTGACCGATTTTAAAACGTCAATATAGACGGGCTGTCCGAACTTGGCGAGACTGGCTGTCCTGCCAAGATATGCAGTGGTTGCGTAAACGCCCTGGACAAAAGATGCCAGAACGCTTCCAAGGATTATAGCAAGAACGGGATTGATGTTCATTGCCATGAATGCCCATGCAAGACCTGCACCAAGAGCGATCCAGAGTGCCCAGGCTGGCGGCTCGCCTGCCACAGCTTTATTATAGATACGATGAATGTATCCCATCTGTGGTGCCAGCTGAACCTGGGAATTCGGGTCACCCTGTGATCCGATGTTGGATTCGGTATCTTCGGCTGCACCTGCCACTGCGGCAAGCGCTCCCGCAAATGCTGCTACTCCAATACCTAATACAATGTTCTCCATGTGAGATTCTCCCTTGTTCGAATGAGTACGAGAGTGTTCGATCAGCGCTGCTTCTCCATATCCGGAGTACTACGTGTGGACATAAAAGACTTGGTAGTGATTGAGTTAAAGGTTTCGAAATATTGCTGAAAACGGGCAGTCTCACTCGTCTCTTCAAAGAAATCCTCTGATTCTCAGACCCGTTCTTCAGTTCATCTTTCATTAGATAAAAAAAAAGTTGGTTGTTGGTTTTACTTCGCGGGGATGATGAGCGAGCGCTCGCCTGCTGGCATGTACTCGCGGATCGCACCGCGTGCAAACTCCTTCCTTGGTTCGGAGAAGTCGAACTTCAGGGCGGGGTCTGCGAAGCAGATCTTGATCAGCGGGGAGAGTGTCCAGCCATCGCCACGTCCGTAGTGGGATGCACCTGCAATTGCTGCGTATTCTCCCTGGTGACCGACATTCATTGCATAGTTTGGATAGTTTGGTCCACGGAACTCGCCGATACAGCCTTCGTCAGGCCGGACAGAGAGCGTGTTTGCTGAACCACACTGGTCCTGCAGGTCGTAGCCGAAGAATCCAAGACGTGACCATCCCTCTTTGTGCATGAGCATCGAGAGGTACCAGCCGTTCAGACCGGCGTTTGAGTTTCCGGTTGCAATAGCAGTCGAGATACCGGATGCTGCTGCGAGGACACTTGCACGCTGGGAACCGCCGAAGTGGTCTTCCATGGTTGTCGGATAGGTCTCGTACATCTCCATACCATTGAGGTTGACCTCGGTTGCGATGTCGTTGACGATCTCCTGGGTTGGCTTGACCTTGTCGTTCGGGTTCGGGTTCTGCCAGTCGACTTTGTACTTGTCCTTGATGTAGTCCATACCATAGTAGGTGAACTCATCGAGGATGTTGTCGGTGTATGCGGCTGTTGCATACTGGGTGAACCCGACACCGCCGGACATGTAGGAGCCGAGCCAGATCTGGTCAAAGAGCATTGCACCAGCACCGACGACCTCTAATGTGGCTTTTGCGGGGTCGTTTGGATATTTCCGGTCTGCCTGGATCATGTCGGCGAAGTTACCGAAGAGGATACCACCAGGCTCGTTTGGACCACGGGCACGGCGGGCAGGCAGGTGGGAAGCCATCTGGATGACACCAGCGTGCTTTGCGGCGTAGGAGAGGTCAGCGACTGCTGCTTCACCTGCGCACATCCGGTATGCGCCGATAAAGGACATACCGATCTGCATGGCGGACCACCGGGAGGTTGTTCCACCATCACAGGTGCGGGAGACGGATGTCGGGATGTGGACGCACTGCCAGAGCGACTTGCCGACAGCTTTCATCAGGGCATCTGCCTGCTTCTTCGGGAAGAGCTTCTCGACGTTGATAATGAACTGTGGCTCGATATCGTCTGCAAGCTCGGAGTCTCCGGTGAATACCTTGACGTAACAGTCATCGGTAAGTGCCGGGTGGGTCTCAACCATGTGCTCCTGGACAACAGCTGCTCCGGGCATTGCGTGGTTGACGACGTGGAGGTACTCGTTGATTGTCTCTGGAGTAAC
Organism: Methanocalculus natronophilus; assembly: GCF_038751955.1. NCBI lineage: Archaea > Methanobacteriati > Methanobacteriota > Methanomicrobia > Methanomicrobiales > Methanocalculaceae > Methanocalculus > Methanocalculus natronophilus. Next base: position 69,459 of record NZ_JBCEXH010000008.1, read on the forward strand.
TTCCTTGCCAAGACGCCTCTGCAGGGTCTGGTGTGCAAGATCCATGTTGACAATAACGGTTCTCCGGATGTCGTCCCAGAACTGCTGCATGGCAGCGTTGTTGACGAAGTGGAGGTCGTCACCCTCGACGAAGGTTCCGGTGCCGGAGACCTCGTAGGTCATCAGCTGGCGCTGACCGAGCGGGATACCACCAAGGTGGCAGCGTTCCGGGTCATACATGGAAAGACCACGGTCTTTTGAAATCTTCTCGGTTGCTGCAAGGAACTCCTTCTTTCTTGGGGACTGCTGCAGGTCGCCCCAGTTGAAGTACTGGGCCTTTGTTGATTCTACATCCTGTCCTGGGAACTTCTCCTTCAGTGCCTTCAGGAAGAGTTTCTGTGCTCTCTCAATCTTTGCCATTTTTCATCACTCCTTTGGCATGTATCCGTATTTTGTTCTCAGGCTGTGAATCCGCTGGACATACTCAAGGTATTCTGTGTCATTGCGGAAGGGGTTCCCACCAAGGACATGGAAGATGGTCGTGTTGTCTCCGAGCCACTTCTCGTCCATGGGCTTGCCAACTGCGACTTTCCTGTCTAGCGGCTCACCGATCTGGTTCTTGACATATTTGACAACACCGTCATCCTCGAGGAGGCACCTCTGCAGCATGTCAAACATCATCCCGTTCTCAGCAAGACGGAGCGAGTGTCCATGCACTGTTGCACCGCGGATACCAGTACGTGCCGGGTCGAAGATATTGGTCGATACGAGTTCCTTTGAAATCTGTTCAAGGTCACGCTCACGGCACTCGACGATCTGACGTCCTGAGAGCGTACCCGGGTCGATACCACGGTAGCGGTATGCCTCGGTGTAGGTTCTCTGGTACGGCTGGGATGGTGCGTTAAACATCGAGTCGGCAAACTGGATGTACCTGACACGATCTCCTGCCTTTGCTCCCTCGGTTGGGGCAACGATCTTTCTGATCGGGCAGTCCGGCTCACCCTGCTCTGCAAGTGGCGGGTGTGCGGTTGGGTATGCCTGACCTGGTGCACGGTGTCCGAGAATAAGGACAATGTCCTCATCGGTTACATCGCGAATCTTTTCAAGTTTAACGGCCGGGTTCATCTGGTTCCGCCGGTTCTCGGCGACCTTGGATGTTCCCGGGCCATACTGTGGTTTGTATGCCATGAATAATTCACCTCAGTGAAGGTTTCCCTTCATGTTTTCTTTATTGTTCGTAATACTTCACGGATGACATCTGCCAGCTTTTCCCGTGTCGGTGTCTGCCCACGCGTCACCCCGCTTACGATTGCGACGACAGTACCTTTTGTCAGGATCGCATCATCACGGGGCATAACGAATGCCGTCTTCACGCCTTCCCGTGCGAGATCTTCATAATCGATCGGCGCCTGGGAGACGACGACTGCATTGATATCGCATGCCTCCAGGATGCTTCTGGCCTTATGCACAACATGTGACCGGACATTGCCCATGTGGAGAACAGCGACCCTGTGCCGTTCGATCTGTTCAACCTCACGGTACGTGAGGCCGAAGTTCGAACCGATTGCTGCTCCTCCGAGCTTTCCTGCATCTGCCGGAATGCCGCTGCCCGCGTTCAACACCAGGGTGCTTACGCTGTATTCGACCCCCTGCTGCCTGAGTGCTGACGTGATATCGCAGATCGGCTTTGTGACATGCCTCCGTCCGGGAGACATTGCCACCACGATGACGTCCGGGTACCGGCACTCGGAGATCGTTCCTCGCTGGGCGAGTGATCCTCCTTTGCCCATTCCCATGGACTGGCGGCAGTCGACGACCTGTGTCACACGTCCGATTGGCATGTTACTTGTTTCCCTGCAGGATAATCGGTCTGGTTTTGCTCTTTGGGTCAACCATGCCGAGAATACGTTCATCCTCGACAACACCGTATTTTGCATAGTCGGTCATGGTCATGCTGGAACGCATGAATTTACCCTCCTGGAGGGTATGGGGTAACTCTCTGAAGGCCGCCTCACACGCGGATCTGATCTCAGGTATGGTGGATGCATCTTCAAGCTCAAGAAGAATTGTACCAACATGGACCTGCAGTTTGATCGTCTCACCCATCACCTCGATCTCCCTCCTGAATGCAATCACATTGGGTGTACCTCGAGCAGGCCCATAGGGGACAATCTCGGGTAACCGTGGACCGTTGAAGACGATCCGCCTGATGCCGCCGAGGGCGAGGATCCGGTTTGCCAGATCCTCGACTGTATCGGGGTTGAGGAAACGTGCGGGGACGATTCGTACCTGTGGATAGCTGGTGTCTGCCATTGTAATCCTTGGTTTCTGACGGGATTATACGGCTTTTGCAATTGCCTGGATTGGCTTTGCAAATTCTTCGACCTGGCCGAAGGTGTCACCATAGATCTTCGATGTGCTCTCTGGAGAGAACATCTGGGTTCCTGCATCAAGTGCACATGCAGCGACGATACAGGGGATACCGACACCGGCTGCGTGCCTGGTGACGACGTGGTTTCCGTTGAAGATACCTGGTCCTCCACCACCATAGATCGAGTGGCTGAAGAAGGAGAAACCAACTGCAACACCCATTACACGGCCGTAGTCACAGCCTGGGAGACCGGTCTCGTGCTCAAGCAGATCGTTGAAGTACAGGAGTGTTGAAGAGACTGCCTGTGCGAAACGTCCTGCACCACAGTTGACCATGGTTGCTGCCATTGTACCTGCTGCTGCATAGGCATTCCAGAGCATCGGGTCCTTCGTGTCATAGAACTGGAAGTATCCGCCCTTCTTGCCGGGTGCAATAACCTTGTCCTCAAGTGCACGCTCGACAAGTGACTGGACAACGGTACCGATGGTTCCGTTCTGGCCGTTTGCCTTGACAAGGTCATAAACAAGGTTGTTTGCGTTTAAGCCCTGGTAGGCGTAGAGGAGCAGCTGTGCACGCTCGAAGGGACCGATTGCGGCGCCCATCTCGAACTCTCCTGCCTGCTCGAAGGTGGCTGAGAGTGCTGCACCCTGCATTGCGTTCTTTCCGGTCATCATGACGGCGTGGTTTGCCGGGATGTTCCGGAGTGCGTACCCGAGACCTTCGTTGTTCTGTGGAATTGAGAGAATTGAAACAACATTTCCGCCTGATGGGTCCATCGTCTGCGGGTAGGTTCCCCAGATGGCTGCCTTGACGGTGTTTGCATCAAACATGTCCACATTGAACTGCTCCATGATGGCATAGGTTGCAGCAGATGCAACAGAAGTGATTGCGGCATCATAGGTGGATGCTGCATTCAGACGTGCAGTCGGTGCCTCGACAAGGAGAAGACCGCCGTTCTTGAATGGCGTGATCTTTGTGTCGTCGCCGTCCTGTACCTGCACCATCTCTTTGATCTTCTCTGAGATTGCGCCTGAGTTCTTGACGATGTCAAGATCAAGCTCACGGCCAAGGATCTGCTGGTGTTTGCCGATCTTTCCGGTCTTGAGTGCTTCCTCAACTCCGCCAAGGTTGACGGCAACCGTCCTCTTGGTCAGGTTGATCATCTTCTGGATAGCAGGGTTCACAAGCGGGCTGACTTTCTCAAGTGCAACACCGCTCTTCAGGAGCTTTCCTGCATCGTCATACAGGTCGATTGAGTCTTTAAATTTTGCCATGTTTTTTCCTCCAAATACCGTTTGATTCGATTCGTTCCGGTCATTGAGTTACTGAATACTAAAAGGTGTCACTGAAACAGGTTCTGATGATGATTGGCACGTCCCCTCTGGGACACTCGAATATTCCTTATGTCAGGATATAAGGTTTGTCTTTTCTTCCTGAGTGGGTTTTATATAAAAAATAGTGAAATAAAATGGCATTTTGGGACAATCTTCAAATATTGGAACAAATTTGTCTTTTCTATCGGAAGTTAGTGTTAATATTTGAGAGGGTTTGTATGATTCTGTATGTTCATATGGAGAAGTTTCAGTCTACAAATCTCTGCGCTCTGGGATATGTGTACTTTCTGGGCCTGATACGACAAATTCTGGCGAAATGGCGCCTATAACGTCTTTTTTCAACCTGTCAAAACCGATGTCGTCGAGCTGATCGCCGAGGAGTTTTCCGTCCCATGCCTTCCGGTAGATCCACGTGACGACCATATCGATTGCGGTATGCAGAACCTCTCTGTCGTTGACCGTGACGAGGGTTCGTCCAACCGTCGGATGACGCCCCCGCTTTCCGCCAACAGTGATCATGTAGGCGAGGGGGTGGCCTTTGAGGATATGGAATGGGCAGATGTGGATGCAGTTGCCGCAGTCAATGCACTTTTCGCGGTTCAGCACAATATCGCCGCTCTTCACGACAAGGGCGCCTTCCTTGCAGTAGTTCACACATGTTCCGCACCCGGTGCAGAGTCCGGGATCCCGGATCGGCTGCCGGATGCCGGAGATGCCGATCTCACAGAGGCGTTCCGAGACGCAGCTGTTTGGACAGGATGCAACGGCAATCCTGACTCGAATCGGCATATTTTTCCCAAAATACTTTTTATCGATCTCCTGTGCAACAGAAATTGAATCTATGTTTGCAAGCCTGCACCGATCTGTTCCCGGACATGCGGTAATATTGACTATCTCCTCACGCTCTGATCCAACAGGTGTCCCGTTTGCCTCAAGTGCCTGTCCAACGTCTTCGAGATCCCGTATCTTTACATGGGGGATCTCAAATGTCTGCCTGACAGTCAGGTGAGCGCTTCCATCACCAAACCGTGATGCGATATCTCCTATCCCTGCAAGCTGCGCTGTGGTGGCTATGCCAGCCGGTAACCTGACCCGGACAGTACAATAGTCTTTTGTATTTTCGGTGATCACACCGCCGCGGGTGTGCATCCCTCTGTCTCTTTCTATCTCCATATAATATCCTCAGCTTTGTATGAGTCATTATATGGGTAAAATATTTGGCTTTGAGGAAAACACCACAATCGGCAAGAACTGCCAGTGTGTCAGGGGCGTGAAATGTACCGTTGCCCTGTTTCATCCCACCTCTTCTGCGCCTTTCTGCAGTGCAGCTGCAACAGCAGTTGCTGTTCTACCGGCAACAGCAAGGCATCCCCTCTGTTTCCTGCCTGAACTGGAGTCCGGGTCAGGGAGAAGCGATCCTGTTGTTCCAACCACTCCTGGACAGGTGCGTGCTGCTGCTTCCACCCGGCATATCTCCTCTCCTGATATGCTGTCAAAAATGAGCAGGGCTCCGATCATCTCCGGGCCTGCATTCCTGAGAAGGTTTCCAAGCACTCGGGTGGGTGTTGTCCAGATTGGAAACCTGCTGAGGTTACTGAGGATCTCCTCAGGCGTGGGGTCCCTGAGCAACGCCTCCGCTCCCGTGACATCACCAAGTGCGACACCGGGAATTGGAGCTGTCTTGAAGCCTTCAACAATGCAGAAATCCGCTCCCCGGTTCGCTGCTGCATCGAGTGCAGGATTGAGATCAGCAATTCTCAGGATAGTGACACTTTTCTCACTATCGATGCCTGTACTGCCGGACGCTCCGGACTGGAAGTGTACGGTTGTGTCTTTTCCCTCCTCCAGGGTGAACACATGATGGCCAAGGTGTTTTATGGTTTCAACAGAACCTCTTGAAGCAAGCTGCCTGCAGAGTGTCTCTGCAAGGTACGTCTTCCCGGTATTTGAGGTTCCAAAGATATGAATGACAATCATCTGAATCGTAGAGATTGTATCAATTGATCAGGTATTAGTCTCTCTGCCGGACTGCTCAGGAATGTGAGGGTGATGGGGGGGTTTTCCACCGTTATTCATCAGATTTTAGAGAAAAATGGCTATGTATAAATACTCAGGATTCTCAAACCTTAGAGTGTCCGAGGTAAATTAACCATGGCTATGAAGTATGTACAAACCACCTGCCCCTACTGCGGGACAGGCTGCAGCA